>NZ_QETI01000007.1:0-271413 GCF_003105075.1 Comamonas sp. JNW | reverse complement strand
GCCTGGGCGTGCTGCTCAACCAGGCGCGCCTGGCCACCACCCAGGTGCTCAGTTGGACCAGCCCGCAAATCTACCGCAGCAACGACAAGACCGCCTATGTCTATCTGCGCTGGGAAGGCGGCACCGGCCGGCCCTTTGCCGTGGCCGGTGGCATGCCTGGCAATGGCAGCGGCAGTGTCGCTGGCCGCGTGTTTTATGACGCCAACAAGGATGGCCGCATCCAGGCCGATGAGTCAGGAGCGCAGGGCATTGAGGTGGTGCTGGACGGCCGCTACCGCAGCACCACCGATGCCGAAGGGCGTTTCTTTTTCCCGATGGTTGGCGTAGGCCGCCATCAGCTCAGCCTCACGCTCGACAGCGTGCCCCTGCCCTGGGGCGCTGCCGACGGCACGGTACTGAGCGTTGATGTTCCGTTGCGTGGCGAAGCCAACGCCGAGATCCCCATCACCAAGGTGGAGGAATAACCATGCAGCAGATCCCAGGTCCGACGCGCGTTATTTGCGATGCACGGCATGGACCGAACTTGTGCGCCAACATGCGCTTCTTTCTTCGAGGACTTTGATATGAAACACCCAAAATTGAATGCACTGGCCCTGGGCACCGCTCTGGCTCTGGCCTGCACCGGCCATGCCCTGGCTGAGAGCCAGTACGGTTTCGCCGCCACCGGCAGCGGCACCGTGACCGCCACCGCCAAGGTCAACCTGAGCGTGGTCATCCCCAAGCTGATCTTGCTCAAGGTCGGCACCACCAATGCCACGCAGGACACCGTCTCCTGGGCCGCCTCGCTGACCATTCCCGGCACACCGGCAACCACGCCCACGGCCACGGCCAACAATGTCCAGGTGCCCTGGGATGGCACCGCCCCGACGGTGACGACGACCGCCTCCGGCAATGTGCTGAATGTGGCCGCCTGGACCAATGCCGGCTCGGCCACCATCAACTGCGCCATGGGCACCTGGAGCGCCACCGGCGGCCCAGCCAATGCCAGCTTTACGGTCACCTCCGGCGGCACCACGCCGCTGCCCCACCCCGGCGCCAACCTGGGCTCCTGCGCTTCCACCACCATCTCGACCAACACCTTGATGAGCGGCACCTGGACCTATGCACTGACCGGCACGGCCAGCAGCTGGACGGCGGGCACCTACACCAACGCCGTCACCTACACGGCCACGGGCGTCTGATGCGCAAGCGCGATGCAACCACCACCGCCCGCGCCGCCTTGCAGGCAGTGCGCGCACCGCTAAGCGCGGGGCTGGTGCTGCTCGCCTGCGGCATCAGCGTGCCTGCCAACGCCGTGATCACCACCGTCAGCGACAGTGGCAGCAGCTATGCGCTGTCGCTGCAGGTGGGGTCTGCTGCCGGGGTGGACACCGTGCAGTTCAATGTCACCGGGAACAACGTGGGCCTCACGCCCACGCCTGTGACGGGTACGCCGGCGATTGATATCTCGGTCACGCCGATGCGGCCTGTTTCCACCTCATCCACCGCCAGACCGGTGACAGTGCGGGTGGACTCCAGCGTTGCACTGGCCTGTGTCAGCGGCCCCTGTGGCGGCACCAACATACCGTTCAGCAAAATCAGCTGGACCAGCACTGGCAACGGCAGTGGTGGCGATATCCAGAACGGTCAGTTCAGCGGCGTGGCTAACCAGCAGCTAGCCAGCTTCAACGCCAATGCCACCTTCTGCTCGTTCCCGCTCATTATTTTTTGCTTGGGCTGGACCTACCAGTCCAATGCGATAAGCGCCACGCGTTTGACGTTCAGCTATGCCAACGACACGATCTACCCGGCAGGCACCTACCAGGGCACGGTGTACTTCACCGCGTCGATGGAATAAAGGAGGCTCGCGCATGCCACGTTTTCGCTTTCCGTGCTTCAGCGTCTTGCTGGCAGCCGCATGCGCCTGGGCCCCAGGCGCGTATGCACAGGCCATCCGGCTGGATGATTCCACCTCCCCCCGGGCCCAGGTCAACGCTGATTTCCGCCAGGCGCAGATGCTGGACAACCAGACCATCAGCCTGCCCTTTGGGCATGTGGAATACCGCCTGGCCACCGCCGCCTATGTAGGCAAGCAGGCGCGCATTTACTACGTCATTCCGCTTGCCGTGGCGGGTCTGCGCTCGCCCGCGGGCATGCAGGTGCAGTGGCGCAGCAGCGGCCGTTTCCAGCCCGGCATGGGCCGCCCCGGTGACCGGGTTCAGGTCTGGACCGGTGTGGTGCGCACCCCCTGGATCACCGAAAACTTTGACCTGCAGCTGCGCATTGACCGCCGCGAGCTGCAAATCGGCCAAGGCGGCAGCCTGCGCTTTGAATCCTATTTTGAAATCGAGACCCAGCCATGAGCTTTTCCTCCTTCGTGCGCCGTTCTCTGGCCCTGACCCTGCCGCTTATCGCCTGCCTGGCGCAGGCAGCACCGTTCGAGATGGCGGTCTCCCCATCGCGCTTTGAGCTCACCGCCAAGAGCGGCGAGCGCCTGGGCCAGTCCATCGATCTGCACAACCTGGGCTCGGCCGCCACCGCTCTGTCGGTGCGTACCCTGGACTGGAGCTATTCGGCCGACGGCCAGATTACCTACCATGACGAGCTGCTGCCCGGCAGCTGCCGCCCCTGGGTGGCGCTGGAGCGCCGCACCGTCAAGGTCCCCGCGCAGACCAAGCAGGCCTTCCGCTTCCAGATCACACCTCCGGCCGATGCGCCGCGTGGCGAATGCCGCTTCATGATCGCCATTGAAGGGGTGGAGCCGGCCCAGCAGACCATCATCCAGAGCGGGGGCGCCAGCCTGAGTCTGCCGGTCACCGGCCGCATTGCCGTGGCCGTCTATGTGATGCTGGGCGGCGCCGAGCCCAAGCTCGAAGTCCAGCAGATCGGCATGCGCGATATCGCCGGCAAACGCAGCCCCTCCATCACCGTGCGCAATACCGGCGACGCCCATGGCCGGCTCGATGGCACGGTCGATGCCAAGGATGCGCAGGGCCGCAGCTTTATGCTGGCCGTTGAGGGCACGCCCATCATGCCCGGCCAGACCCGGCACCTGGCCCTGGTGCCCAAGGCCGAGGATGGCCAGGCGGCCCTGCAACCGAGCTACCCCATCAAGGCCAGCGGCCTGCTGGACTGGGACAAGGGCAGCTTCAAGCTGAATGCGGATTTCCAATGAGCACGCAGCGCTGCCCGCTCCACCGACTGTGCCTGGCGCTGTGGCCCCTGGCGCTGGCCGCTGCCAGCAGCAGCGCGCAGGCAGCCAGTGCGACCTCGGGCACTGGCAACCTGCCGCGCACTACACCCGCGGTAGCGCTGAACTTCTCCATCCAGATCGACAAGTTTCTGTTCTTCCGCATCGGCGACGGCGCCTGGCCCACGCCGGGCGGCACCACCTCGCAGGTCGGCTTCAGTTTGAGCCCGTCCATCCCTGCGGTGCCCACCACCCCGACCACAGGCAACAACACGGCCGTGAACTGGAATGGCACCGCGCCCACCTTTGCGGTCGCCGCCAGCGGCAATGTGTTGCCCGTAGAGGTGCGCAGCAATGGCGGACAGGTCAGCGTGTTCGCCACCGTCACCACCGCGCTGACCAGCGGCGCCAACACCATTCCGATGAATATGGTCAGTATCACCAGCAGCGACGCAGCCCTGCCGGCGCCCACCATTCCCGCCAGCGGCACCGGCACCAGCGTCAATGTCACAGGCGGCGGCACGGGCACGGTCAATAGCCTGGTCACCATCCGCAATGCGAACTGGACCTTTGCCTACAACAGCGCCATCAGCCGCACCGCCGGTAATTACAGCGGGCAGCTGAGCTTTACCGCGGCCGTGCCTTGAGGGATTCCCAGCGCCGCCATACGGATCGGCGCGCAGTTATTGGTTACGATGGCAATCCCATCAGATTTTTGAACGATTTCGCCATGCCTACCAGCGCCGAACGCCTTGCCCAAAGCCTGCAGACCCTGACCGCGCTGGGCGACGAGGCGCAGCGCATCTTCACCCAGCTCTACCCCAAGTCCGCCCAGGAAGCGGCGCAGGCCGCAGACCAGCGCGCCGCGCGCGGCCTGTCGCTGGGCCCGCTGGACGGCAAGCTCGTGTCCATCAAGGACCTGCTCGATGTCGCAGGCCAGGTGACCACCGCCGGCGCCGCCATGCGCCGCCGCAGCGCCCCGGCCGCGCAGGATGCGCCGGTGGTGCAGCGCCTGCGCGCCGCAGGTGCGGTGATCGTGGGCAAAACCAATATGACGGAGTTTGCGTTCTCGGGCGTGGGCATCAATCCCCATTTCGGCACGCCGGGCAATGCCGCCAACGCGCTGCACATCCCCGGCGGTTCGTCCTCCGGTGCCGGGGTCAGCGTGGGCCGGGGACTGGTCGATATCGCCATTGGCTCGGACACCGGCGGCTCGGTGCGCATTCCGGCCGCCTTCAATGGGGTCACCGGCTTCAAGCCCACGCAGGCGCGGGTCTCGCGTGACGGGGCATTTGCGCTGTCCTACACGCTCGATGCGCTGGGCCCGCTGGCCCGCACGGTGGCCGATTGCGCGGCCGCCGACGCCACCATGGCCGGCGCCACCCCCCAGCCGCTGCCCCAGCGCAGCCTGCGAGGCCTGCGCATTGGCCTGCCCCAGGGCCTGCCCTGGACCGACTGCAGCGACGAGGTGCTGGCCCAGACCGACAATGCCATCGCTGTGCTGCAGGCGCAGGGCGCCGCCTTCCGCAAGCTGCCCTGGCAAGATTTGATGGCCGCCCCTGCACAGCTGCAAAGCGAAGGCACCCTCATTGCGGCCGAGGCCGCCGCCATCCACCAGCAGGCGCTGGTGAGCGCGCGCGATGCCTTTGACCCGCGCGTGCTCTCACGCATGGACAAGGGCCGAGCCTTGAGCGCGCCCTACTACATCCAGCTGCTGCAACAGCGCCAGCAATGGATGGCGCAGATGGATGCCGCCATGCAGGAGGTGGACCTGCTGCTGCTGCCCACCATCGCCATCACCGCACCGCGCATTGCGCCGCTGCTGGACGACGACAGCGCCTTCTTCGCGGCCAATGCGCTGATTTTGCGCAACACCTCGATCTTCAATTTCTACGACCTGCCGGCCATCTCGCTGCCGCTGCCCCGCTCTGCGCGCAGCCTGCCGGTCGGCCTGATGCTGGTGGGCGCGCGCATGCAGGATGCCCACTTGCTGGCCCTGGCCGCCGCTGCCGAGCAGGCGCTGGCGCAGTAAGGCCGCAGCATGGGACGCGCAAGCCTGCAATGGACCGATGAGATGCTGGCCGCGCTAGGGACGGACAAGGATGCGGTACTGGCCGAGCGCTGGGGCACCAGCGCCAAAACCGTGAACCTCAAGCGCAACAGCCTGGGCATTGCCGCCTTTGGCCATGTGGCATGGACGCCGGAGATGCTGGCCGCGCTGGGCCAGGAAAGCGATGCCAGCCTGGCCACGCAATGGGGCATCAGCAAGGCCAGCGTCGTGGCCAAGCGTGGATCCCTAGGCATTGCCCCGCTGGACAGCAGCCGGGGCAAGCACAGCCAGCACAGCTGGCAGCCCAACGAAGTGATGCTGCTGGGCACCGCATCCGATGCCGATGTGGCCACGCAGCTGGGTCTGACGGTGGCGGCGGTACGCAATGCCCGCATGGCCCGAGGTATCGCACCGGCCCGCCCCCAAAAACCACCCATCGCAAAAAGCTAACCCCTCCAAGGCCCGTGAAGGCCACAGAGGGGTTCATGCAGCGCTGCAAACCCAAGGCTTGCGGCGGCGGATCAGTGCTTAAAACTCTTCGTTTTCGCCCAGGTAACGCCACTGCCCCACGGGCAGATTGCCCAGCACCACCTTGCCAATGCGGATGCGCTTCAAGCCCACGACAAACAGGCCCACGGCCTCGCACATGCGGCGGATCTGGCGCTTCTTGCCCTCGCGCAGCACAAAGCGCAGCTGCTCGGGGTTCTGCCATTCCACACCCGCGGGCAGCAAGGCCTCACCGTCCAGCGACAGGCCGTGGCGCAGCAGCGCGAGCTTGTCGTCGGGGAAATGCCGCTGCACATCCTGGTCCACCGCACCATAGGTCACGCGCACCAGGTATTCCTTCTCGACCTCGGAGTCCTCGCCAATCAGGTGCTTGGCAATGCGGCCGTCCTGGGTCAGCACCAAGAGGCCGACCGAATCGATATCCAGGCGGCCGCAAGGGGCCAGGCCCTTGAGCTGGCTGAAGTTGAAACGGGTCTTGCTGTGGTCCTCGCGCCAGTGGTTGGGCGGATTGAGCAGCACCATCGCCGGCTCATGGCCATCTTCGGCCTGGCCGCTGACATAGCCCATGGGCTTGTTGATCAGGATCGTCACCTGCTGGGCCTGCAAGTCCTGCGCCTCGCGCTGGATCTCGATCTTGTCGGTCAACTCGACCATCTGGCCCATCGTCGCGATGTCGCCATTGACCAGCACCCAGCCATTCTCGATCCAGGCATCGCCCTCGCGGCGCGAGCATAGACCCAGGTCGGACAGGCGCTTGTTCACGCGCACCTGGCCTTCGGCCTTCAACTGCTCATTCTGGGCCTGGGCCTTGGCGGTCTGCATCGTGCGCTGGGGCGCATCGGCACGCCAGACGTTGGACGGCATCTCGCGGCGCGGGGCATCCCGGCGTGGTGGGCCGTCCCGGTGTGGCGCTTCGTCGCGTGGGCGCTCCGAGCGGAAGCCATCCTGGCGTGGGCCGGCGCCAAAGGAACGGGGTCCGCCCATGCGGGGGCCGTCCGAGCGGGGGCCAAAGCCACGGGGGCCTTCGTTGCGGCGGTCATCCTGGCGGGGGCCAAAGCTACGTGGGCCCTCGTTACGGCGGTCGTCCTGGCGTGGGCCTGCGGGTCGGCGGCCATCCTGCCGCGGGTCGCGCGATCCAGCACCTACGGAGACAAAGTCACCGCGCCCGGCATAGGGGCGCCCGGCGTAGGGGCGCCCAGCATCCGGGCGACCTGCATAAGGGCGCGCATCGTCCCGGCGGCCACCGTCAGCGCGGTCGCCAAAACGACGGTCCTGGCCATAGCCACCACCGCGTGCCTCACCACGGCCAAAACCGCCATCGCGGTCCGGCCTATCGCGGTCCGGCCAGCTGTCTCTGCTGCCACGCTCACCCCGGTTGTCGCGCGCATCGCGGCTATCACGACCATCACGGCTGTCCCTGCCGCCTCGGTTGTCGCTGAATCGGCTGTCGCCGCCAGGACGGGGCCCTGTGGGGCGCGGGCCACCAGCTGAACGCGGACGGTCCGCACCCGGCCCTCCGTCACGGCCACGCGCAACAGGTGCAGGCGCGGGTTTGCGGGTCAGGGTAAGTTTTTTGCGGCCTTCGCCATCGTCGGCGGCAGGCGTATCAGCAGGAGAGCGGGGATTTGACATAGCCCGCCATTGTCGCGTGTCTTGCCATTCCAAGCTGCGCGCACGGCTATGAAGCCTGTGGACAAGTCTGTGCAGAACTGCCAGCGCGCGGCATTGGCCCCGGCCGGTGCGTTTACAACTTGCACCGGTTTTTACGGAAAACCCCGGCCAGGGGCTCGACCGCCTCCGCCCAGCCCTGCTGGTGTGAACGCCGTAGCCCCAGCCTGCGAGGGCGCAGCCGATATGCATCCGAATGCATACAGATGTGAGCACTGCAAACCAGCCAGAAAAACTTCAATTATTGGGGCGTAGCATGAGCTTATCTATTTTTAGGAGATTCCCATGGCACAAGCACCGTCCTCTCTTTCATCGCAAAAGGCGCTGCGCTGGCTGCCCGCGCTGGCCCTGGTGCTGGGCGCCGCGGCGCTGAGCGGCTGCGACAAGGGCGCCTCGACCGCGCCGATGCCGCGCGCCACCCCGGATAACACCACGCCCGGTGGCTCCATGCCCGCACCGCCACCAGCAGGGGCGACGCCCGAGACGCCAGCGGCCCCGGCCACCAAGCCATAACAGCACTACAAGTCAAAATCCGCCCGCTGCGGTTTGACCAGCCAGCCCTGTCCGCGCAGGGCCTGCAGGTCGAGCACACGCAGGCCACCGTATTCGATGCGGATAAAGCCCTGGTGCTGCAAGGCGGCAAGGGCTTCGTTCACCCGCTGGCGCGACAGGCCCACCAGGTAGGCGAGTTCTTGCTGGGTGATGCGCAGCACGTCGCTCACCCCCGGGCAGAGCACGGGATTGAACAGCGCAGCCAGTGTGCGCGCCACCCGCTCCTCGGGGCGGTTCAAGCGGTCGATCTCGCGGGCGCTGATGAACTGCGCCAGCCGCTCGTTGAGCTGGTGCATCACAAAGCGGTTAAATCCCAGCGAATGGTCCAGCAGCCAATGGAAGGCATCGACCGGAATGCCGCAGACGGAGCTTTTGCGCAGCGCCTGGATGTCATAGCGGTAGATCTCGCGCTTGAGCGCCGTGCCCTCGCCAAACCAGCCGGTGCGGGGCAGCCCGGCAAAGGTCATCGTGCGGCCCTCGCTGTCTTCGGCGCTCATCTTCAAGAGGCCTTCGATCACGCCAAACCAGTAGGTCACCGGCTTGCCTACGCGGCAGACATACTCGCCCGGCTCGGCCTCGGTCACCATCAGCTGGCGCACCGCGTACTCACGCTCGGCGGGTTGCAGAACGGGAATCCAGGGGATGTCGGCCACTTCCGCAGCATGCGGGGCACGGCGGCGTTGGTAGAGAGAGGCATGCGGGCTCATGGCGGCCAAGAATGCACCAGCTTGATGCGGCTGCAAAGGGGGTGGCTACCAACGCCAGTCCTGCATTTGTCACCTGCGCAGCAAGCCAGCGCTGCGGGCGGTCGCAGCCGTAAGACATCAGAAAAATGCCAGCGCTTGCGCGCGCTGCTGCAAGCTACACTGGCAGCCCTGCTCCATCATCCCCACACCATGAGGTCCCCATGTCCGATCTGAATACCGCCTTTGAAGCCGCCAAGGAAGCCGCCCTGAACATGAGCGAGCGCCCCGACAACCAGACCCTGCTCAAGCTCTATGGCCTGTACAAGCAAGGCGCGCATGGCGACAACAACGAGCCCAAGCCCGGCTTTACCGACTTTGTTGCCTCGGCCAAGTGGAACGCCTGGAACCAGTGCAAGGGCATGGCGCAGGATGACGCCAAGCAGCAGTACATCGACATGATCCAAGAGCTGCTGTAAGCAAGCTCTCTCTATAGTTTTTGGCGAAACAACGCCAGCGCCTCGGCCGCCCAGCGCGGTTGAAAGGCGCGGCGGTCAAAGCCCGCCGGGTCACTGCAGATCTGCGGCGCGGCAGCCGCCAGCTGCGCACTGCAGGGCGCCAAAAACGCAAAGTGCGCGGCACCTGCCACGGCATGCAGGGGCGGCTTGTCAGCCTTGCCGGCAGGCAGCAGCGCGGCCAGCGCCTGCACCGAGCCCGCAGGCACCCCGTCCCCACCTTGTTCTGAAGCCCACAGCTGCAGCGGCAGCTTCAGCTTTTCCAAACCACTGCTGGCACCAAAGGCCGCCAGCGGATCGGCCAGCACCATGGCTTTGATGCGTGGCTCCGGCTGGGGCTTCAGCGCAGGGATCTGTCCTTGCGCGATCGCCTGGCACAGGGGCGATGGCGGCTCGGGGCAATGGCCCGCCAACTGCGCAAAATCCGGCCTAGCACCGGCGAGCACCAGGCCGGTATAGGCCCCGCGTGAAAAGCCCAAAAAGCCGATGCGCTGCGCATCCAGCACGGCGCGCCAGCGGCTGTCTGCCAGCACGCCATCGATCGCGCGGCGCACATCGGCGGGCCGGGCCTCCAGCGCCGCAAAACTGCCGCCTTGCGCCAGGTTCAGCGCAGAGTCCAGGCTGTGGTTCAGGCTCAGCACGGCGATGCCGCCATCGGCCAAAGCGGCGGCCATGTTCCAGTGGCTGAGCGCACTGCCGCCATAGCCATGCGAGATAACCACCCAGGGCAGCTTGCCGCTGGCAGCCACCGGGCAATCTTCGGTGGCCATCACCTCAAAAGGCCCGCGTTTCAACAACGCCGGCGGCTGGGCGCAAGGCGTCCAGAGCAAGGCCTGCAGCGGCGGCTCGCCCGCGACCGTGAACCGGTGCAGGCCCGCGCCTTGCGCCAGCATGGCGATGCTGGCCAACAGTGCCGCCAACAGCGCAGATCGACAACGCTTCATCCACTTCCTTCCTGTCTCCAGCCCAAGCGCTGGAATATTTGCCAGCCGCAGGAAAGTACCTACAGCGTTTTCCCGCAGATTGTCGTCATAAAGACAAAACAACGTCAAAGCTGAACCTACATTCGGTTTCAACAGGACGCAAGGCATGGCACTTGCGATCTACAAAAAACGGCATAGGAGACAACCATGTCAACGACATTTCCCAAGCTATTGCTGCAGCACGCGGCCCAGCGGCCCGAGGCCGCCGCATTGCGTGAAAAGGAATACGGCATTTGGCAAAGCTATAGCTGGTCCGAGCTGGCCGTGATGGTGGCCAAAATAGCAGCTGGTCTGTCGCAAGCGGGCCTGGCGCGCGGCGAGCACCTGGTGCTGATGGGCGCCAACCGCCCGCGCCTGTATGCTAGCATGCTGGCGGCCCAGTCGATTGGCGCCATTCCTGTGCCGCTGTACCAGGATGCGGTGGCGGCCGAATGCGTTTTCCCGCTCAACAATGCCGAGGTGCGCTTTTGCCTGGTCGAAGACCAGGAGCAGGTCGACAAGCTGCTGGAGCTGCGCGAGCAATGCCCGCAGATCAGCCATCTCTACTACGACGACCCGCGCGGCCTGCGCAACTACGAAGAGCCCGGCCTGGCCTCGCTCGACAGCCTGATCGCCAGCGGCGAGACCTTTGTGGCGGCCAACCCCGGCTGGTTCCAGCAGCAGGTCGAGGCCACCCACAACGGCGATGTGGCGGCGATGTTCTTCACCTCGGGCACCACCGGCAACCCCAAGGGCGTGGTGCACACCCACCGCTCGCTGCTGGAGAGCGCCTCGGCCGGCGCCGAGTTTGAAAAGCTCGGCCATGGCGAGGAAGTGCTGGCCTACCTGCCCCCGGCCTGGATCGGCCAGAACATCTTCAGCTACTCGCAATGGCTGGCCTGCGGCTATGTGGTGAACTGCCCCGAATCCAATGCCACCGTGCAGATCGACCTCAAGGAAGTCGGCCCCACCTACTACTTTGCGCCGCCGCGCGTGTTCGAAGGCATTCTGACCAGCGTGATGATCCGCATGGAAGACGCCGGCCTCATCAAGCGCAAGATGTTTCAGCACTTCATGGCGGTGGCCAAGCGCGTGGGCCCGGCGCTGCGCGACGGCCAACCGGTGAGCCTGCTCGACAAGATCAGCTACAAGTTGGGCGACCTGATGGTGTTTGGCCCGCTGCGCAACAACATGGGCTTTAGCCGCGTGCGCGTGGCCTATACGGCCGGTGAAGCGATTGGCCCCGACCTGTTCAGCTTTTTCCGCTCCATCGGCATCAACTTGAAGCAGCTCTACGGCTCGACCGAGACCGCCGTGTTCGTCTGCATCCAGCCGGACAACCAGGTGTTTGCCGATACCGTGGGCAACCCGATTCGCGGCGTCGAGATCAAGATGGCCGACAACGGCGAGATCCTGGTCAAGTCGCCGGGCTTGCTCAAAGAGTACTACAAGAACCCCAAGGCAACGGCCGAGGTGCTGAGCGAAGACGGCTGGTACCACACCAGCGATGCCGGCTTTCTGGACAAGAGCGGCCAGCTCAAGATCATCGACCGCGTCAAGGATGTCGGGCGCCTCAAAGGCGGCAGCAACGACGGCGCGATGTTTGCCCCCAAGTATGTCGAGAACAAGCTCAAGTTCTTCCCCTTCATCAAGGAGGCTGTGGCCCTGGGTGATGGGCGCGAGAAGGTCTGCGCGATGATCAATATCGACTTCGAGGCCGTGGGCAACTGGGCCGAACGCCAGAACCTGCCCTACGCCGGCTACACCGACCTGGCGCAGAAGCCGCAGGTCTACACGCTGATCCAGAACTGTGTCGAGAAAGTCAATGCCGACCTGGCCACCGATGCCATGCTGGCGGGCAGCCAGGTGACGCGCTTTTTGATTCTGCACAAGGAGCTCGATGCCGACGACGGCGAGCTGACCCGTACCAACAAGGTCCGCCGTGGCTTTATCGCCGACAAGTACGGCGTGCTCGTCGATGCGCTCTACGCGGGGCGCAGCGAGCAGTTCATCGAGACCCAGGTGAAGTTCGAGGACGGCCGCAGCGGCAGCGTCAGCGCCACCTTGAAGATCGCCGACAGCAAGACCTTCGCGCCGCTGAAGTCGGTTGCCTGAGCGCCCAGCCAAGAGAAAGCCACCCATGAGCAAAAAAATCGGTGACGTCATTCTTGACATCAAGAACATCAGCCTGCGCTTTGGCGGCGTCAAGGCGCTGACGGATATCTCCTTCAACGTCAAGGAGCATGAGATCCGCTCCATCATCGGCCCCAACGGCGCCGGCAAGAGCTCCATGCTCAACTGCATCAACGGCGTCTACACGCCTTCGGAAGGCGCGATCAGCTTTCGCGGCCAGACCTTTGCGCACATGAACAGCCGCCAGGTCGCCGAGATGGGCGTGGCCCGCACCTTCCAGAACCTGGCGCTGTTCAAGGGCATGAGCGTGATCGACAACATCATGACCGGCCGCAACCTGCAGATCAAAAGCAACCTGCTGCTGCAGGCGCTGCGCCTGGGCCCGGCCCAGCGCGAGGAGATCCAGCAGCGCGAGTTTGTCGAGCACATCATCGACTTTCTGGAGATTCAGGCCTTTCGCAAGACACCCGTGGGCCAGCTGCCCTACGGCCTGCAAAAGCGGGTCGACCTGGGCCGCGCGCTGGCGATGGAGCCCAAGGTGCTGCTGCTCGACGAGCCGATGGCCGGCATGAACGTCGAGGAAAAGCAGGACATGTGCCGCTTCATCCTCGATGTGAACGACGAGTTCGGCACCACCATCGTGCTGATCGAGCACGACATGGGCGTGGTGATGGATATCTCCGACCGGGTGGTGGTGCTGGATTACGGCAAGAAGATCGGCGACGGCACACCCGAAGAAGTCCGCAATAACGAAGATGTGATCCGCGCCTATCTGGGCGCAGGCCACTGAGCACACACCCCAGGGGACCGCAATGGCATTTTTTCTTGAAACTTTGTTTGGTGGCCTGATGGTGGGCATGCTCTACGCGCTCATCGCGCTGGGCTTTGTGCTGATCTTCAAGGCCTCAGGCGTCTTCAACTTCGCCATGGGGGCAATGGTGCTGTTTGCCGCGCTGGCGATGGCACGCTTTTCCGAATGGATTCCAAAATGGCTGGGCATGGAGCCCGGCGTGCTCAGCATCGCGCTGGCGCTTGTCGTCGCGATGGTCATCATGGTCGGCGTAGCCTGGGCGATCGAGCGCTTTGCGCTGCGCTACCTCGTCAACCAGGAGCCCATCGCGCTGCTGATGGCCACGCTGGGCATTGCCTACTTCCTCGACGGCCTGGGCCCGATGATCTTTGGCTCGGCCGTCTACAGCATCAATGTGGGCATGCCCAAGGACCCCATGTTCGTCCTGGAAAACATGTTCCAGGGCGGCGTGCTGATCAGCCAGGAAGACCTGTATGCCGCCGGCATTGCCGCCGTGCTGGTGCTGGTGCTGAGCGTCTTCTTCCAAAAGACCAAGACCGGCCGGGCGCTGCGCGCCGTGGCCGACGACCACCAGGCGGCCCAGTCCATCGGCATTCCACTCTCGCGCATCTGGGTCATCGTCTGGTCGGTGGCCGGCTGCGTGGCGCTGGTGGTGGGCATCATCTGGGGCTCCAAGCTGGGCGTGCAGTATTCGCTGTCGCTGGTGGCGCTCAAAGCCTTGCCAGTCGTGATTCTGGGCGGCCTCACCTCGGTGCCTGGCGCCATCGTCGGCGGCCTGATCATCGGCGTGGGCGAGAAGCTCTCCGAGGTCTACCTGGGCCCCTATGTGGGCGGCGGTATCGAGACCTGGTTTGCCTACGGCCTGGCGCTGTGCTTCCTGCTGTTTCGCCCTCAAGGTCTCTTCGGGGACAAAATTATTGATCGTGTATGAAATACATCTACAAGAATTTTGCGAAATCGGCACCGCATTCGCTGTGCGAATGCGGTGGCTGCAGCAAGCTGCTGCAGCAGGCAGCCGCAGGCTGCGCCCATGTGTACAAAATTATCGACCGCGTGTAATTGGAGAACTGACCTATGTTTTATCGTGAAAATGGCCAGTTCAAGACCAGCTACGCGGCCGACCAGCAGATCTTCCCGGTGCTGCAGGACAAGTGGGCCATGCTGGCCTTCCTGCTGGTGGCCTTTGTGCTGGTGCCCTTTGGCTTCAGCGACTACACCTTCAAGGCAGTGCTGATCCCCTTTCTGATCATGTCGCTGGGCGCCATCGGGCTCAACATCCTGGTGGGCTACTGCGGGCAGATCTCACTGGGTACTGGTGCCTTCATGGCAGCTGGCGCCTATGCGGCCTACAACTTTCATGTGCGCTTTGAAGGCATGCCGCTGATCCTGTCGCTGATCGGTGGCGGCCTGGTGTCCATGCTGGTTGGCGTGCTGTTTGGCCTGCCCAGCCTGCGCATTCGCGGTCTGTACCTCGCGGTGGCCACCCTGGCGGCCCAGTTCTTCATGGACTGGCTCACCAGCCGCGCCGCCTGGGTCAGCAACTACTCCTCGTCCGGCTCGGTCAGCGCCGGCAAGCTGTCAGTGTTCGGCATGCCGATCGAGACGCCGGTGCAGAAGTACCTGTTCTGCCTGGTCATCCTCTGCGTGCTGGGCCTGATGGCCAAGAACCTGGTGCGCAGCGCCGTGGGCCGCGAGTGGATGGCCATGCGCGACATGGATGTGGCCGCCAGCGTGATCGGCATCCGCCCCATGTATGCCAAGCTCTCGGCCTTCGCGGTCAGCAGCTTCATCGTCGGCATTGCCGGCGCGCTCTGGGGCTTTGTGCACCTGGGCGCATGGGAGCCTGCGGCCTTCAGCCTGGACCGGTCCTTCCAGCTGCTGTTCATGATCATCATCGGCGGCCTGGGCTCCATCGTGGGCAGCATCTTTGGCGCGGCCTTCTTTGTGCTGCTGCCGATCTTTCTGACCCAGGTGCCGCATTGGCTGGGGCTGCCGATCTCGACGGCGACCGCCACCTACCTGGAGCATATGGTGTTTGGCGCGCTGATCGTGTTTTTCCTGATTGTCGAACCCCATGGATTGGCCAAGCTGTGGGCCACGGCCCGCCAGAAGCTGCGTCTGTGGCCGTTCCCGCATTGAGTGTTTTTTACCGAGAGCAACGCAGAGTGTTCGCAAGTGGGGGTCACCCGCCCCAACAACCCTAAGGAGATAGAACCATGTCTTTCAAGAAAGCTGTGATCGCCGCTGCTACGGCAGCCCTGGGTATGGGGGCCATGATGGCTGCCCCGGCCGCGCAAGCCCAGGAGCAATTCGTTCCGCTGCTGGTCTACCGCACCGGCCAGTTCGCGCCGCTGGGCATCCCATGGGGTGACGGCAAGCAGGACTACCTCAAGCTCGTCAATGCCAAGGGCGGCATCAACGGCGTGAAGATCAAGTTCGAAGAGTGCGAAACCGCCTACGACACCGCCAAGGGCGTGGAATGCTATGAGCGCCTCAAGGGCCGCGACGGCGGCGCTTCCGGCTTTGACACGCAATCGACCGGCATCACCTTTGCCGTGACCGACAAGGCCGCGGGCGACAAGATGCCCGTCATCACCCCCGGCTATGGCCTGTCGCAATCGGCCGATGGCAAGGTGTTCGAGTGGAACTTCCCGCTGCTGGGCAACTACTGGACCGCTGCCGATTCCATCGTGCAGGACATCCTGAAGAAGGAAAAGGGCAGCCTCAAGGGCAAGAAGATCGCGCTGGTCTACCACGACTCGCCTTATGGCAAGGAACCCATCCCGCTGCTGCAAAAGCGTGCGGCCAAGGAAGGCTTTGAGCTGATGCTGCTGCCCGTCACCGCCCCCGGCGTGGAGCAGAAATCCACCTGGCTGCAGATCCGCCAGAACCGCCCTGACTATGTGCTGCTGTGGTCGGCCGGCGTGATGACGCCGACTGCCGTGCGCGAAGCGCAGGCCACCGGTTACCCGCGCGAGAAGATGTACGCCATCTGGTGGGGCGGCTCGGACCATGACGTCAAGGACATCGGCGCCGGCGCCAAGGGCTACAACACCGTCACCATCCACAACACCGCCGAGCGCGACAAGGTGCATGACGACGTGAAGGCCACGCTGTACGACAAGGGCCAGGGCACCGCGTCCGATCCCAAGGAGCTGGGCCAGCTGGCACACACGCGCGGCATGGTGATCGCGATGCTGCAGGTCGAAGCCATCCGCACCGCCCAAGAGAAGTACGGCAAGGGCAAGGTCATGACCTCCGAGCAGGTGCGCTGGGGCCTGGAGAACATGAACATGACCCAGGAGCGCCTGAACGAGCTGGGCTTTGGCAAGATCATCCGCCCCTTCAAGACCAGCTGTGACAACCACCTGGGTGCCGACTGGGCGCGTATCGCCACCTGGGACGGCAGCAAGTTCAACGTGACCTCGGACTGGTACCAATCGGACAAGACCTTGATCGACCCGCTGGTCAAGGAGTACGCCGACAAGTACGCCAAGGAAAAGAACGTGACGCCGCGTTCCTGCAGCTAAGGCTGCGTGGTCCCTGGGCCTGATGGGCCCGGGGCCTCTCGTGGCTGGCCCCTGGCGCCCTTCCTTGGCGGAAGGCGCCCGCTCCCCCGGGGCCGCCCGCCCTCCATTTTGTTGAGAGATCAGGTGACGGCATGACCGATTCCCCGCAAACAGCTTCCACCCCATCCGCAGCAGCGCCGCTTTTGGTCGTCAACGGCATCGAGGTGATCTACAACCATGTGATCCTGGTGCTCAAAGGCGTCTCGCTGTCGGTGCCGCGCGAATCGATCGTGGCCATTCTGGGCGGCAATGGCGCCGGCAAGACGACCACCTTGCGCGCCATCTCCAACCTGCTCAAGGGCGAGCGCGGCGAGGTCACCAAGGGCAGCATCGAGCTCGAAGGCGAACGCATCGAGGCGCTGACCCCGTCGGACCTGGTCAAGCGCGGCGTCGTGCAGGTGATGGAAGGCAGGCACTGCTTTGCCCACCTGACCATTGAAGAAAACCTGCTGACCGGCAGCTACACCCGCACCAGCAAGGGCGAGATTGCCGCCAATCTGGACAAGGTCTACAACTATTTCCCCCGCCTCAAGACGCGCCGCACCAGCCAGGCGGCCTACACCTCGGGCGGCGAGCAACAGATGTGCGCCATTGGCCGCGCGCTGATGAGCAACCCGCGCCTGGTGCTGCTCGATGAGCCCTCGATGGGCCTGGCGCCGCAGATCGTTGAAGAAGTCTTCAACATCGTGCAGGACCTGAACCAGAAGGAAAAGGTCACCTTCGTGCTGGCCGAGCAGAACACCAACATGGCGCTGAAGTACGCCGACTACGGCTACATCATGGAGAGCGGCCGCATCATGATGGACGGCGCCGCCAAGGACCTCGCCAACAACGAGGACGTCAAGGAGTTCTACCTGGGCATGGGCGGCGGCGAGCGCAAGAGCTTCAAGGACGTCAAGAGCTACAAGCGCAGAAAACGCTGGCTAGCCTAAGCCCCTGCAACGATCCGATTACCGCGCCGGCCGATGCCCAGATGCCGGCGTCTGCGGCAGATTCGCCCCAAAAAAATACCGATTACCCGTCCCGGAGAAACCGCATGAGCCCGCACTACGACGATCTGGAGTCCCGCGCCCCCGCTGCCCGCGAAGCCGATCTGATGGCCCGCCTGCCCGCCCAGATTCGGCACGCCCAGCAACACGCCCCCGCCTTTGCCAGCATCCTGCAAGGCGTCGATGCCGCCAGCATCAACAGCCGCGCCGCGCTGGCGCAGCTGCCCGTCACCCGCAAGCATGAGCTGCTCGAGCGCCAGAAGGCCGAGCGCGCCCAGCACCCGGGCCGCGCCATCTTTGGCGGCTTCAACACCGCGCCGTTTGGCAGCGCCATGCCGCGCATGTTTGCCAGCCCCGGCCCCATCTATGAACCCGAAGGCCAGCGCAGTGACTACTGGCGCATGGCCCGCGCCATCTATGCGGCCGGCTTTCGTGCCGGCGAGCTGGTGCACAACAGCTTCAGCTACCACTTTGTGCCCGCCGGCTCGATGATGGAATCGGGCGCCCAGGCCTTGGGCGCCACCGTCTTCCCCGCCGGCACCGGCCAGACCGAGCAGCAGGTGCAGGCCATGGCCGATCTGCACCCGCACGGCTATATCGGCACGCCCAGCTTTTTGAAGATCATCCTGGAAAAAGCCGAGGCCCAGGGCCAGCGCATTGCCTCGCTGACCAAGGCCCTGGTCTCCGGCGAGGCCTGCCCACCGTCGCTGCGCGACTGGTTCAGCGCCCGGGGTGTCGCCGCCTACCAGTGCTATGCCACCGCCGACCTGGGCCTGATCGCCTACGAGACCGAAGCCCGCGAAGGCCTGGTGCTGGACGAGAACGTGATTGTCGAAATCGTGCGCCCCGGCACTGGCGACCCGGTGGCCGAAGGCGAGGTCGGCGAGCTGGTCGTCACCACCCTCAACACCGACTACCCGCTGATCCGCTTTGGCACCGGCGACCTGTCGGCCGTCCTCCCCGGCCAATGCCCCAGCGGCCGCACCAACACCCGCATCAAGGGCTGGATGGGCCGCGCCGACCAAACCACCAAGGTGCGCGGCATGTTTGTGCACCCCGGCCAGATCGCCGAGGTCGTCAAACGCTTCCCCCAAGTGCAAAAGGCCCGCCTGGTCGTCAGCGGCGCGATGGCCCAGGACCAGATGAGCCTGCAGGTGGAAACCACCGAGCTGGGCGCGGGCCTGGCCGAACAGATTGCCGACGCCGTGCGCGAAGTCACCAAGCTGCGCGCCGACATCGCGCTGCTGCGCCCGGGCGAGCTGCCCAATGATGGCAAGGTGATTGAGGATGCGCGGAGTTATGACTGAGTGGGCTGTCAGGCATTGGGTGGGGGAGCAGAAGCCATTGAGGTGACTGCCTCTCGCCCCATTCGATGCTTTGTTTGATTTATTCACCGCAATATATGCGGTGAATAGCACTTTTAATCGCCGCATGGACTGCCTGGGAGGCCGCTGCTGTGCTGATTCGCGCCTAGACATCACGCTACGCTAGGCATGCGCCAGACTCGCAACCCATGGCGCGACAATGCCCCAACCGATCAAAATGTCGTGTTCGTTGCAGCAGGGCAAATAGCGCGTTTCGTCATCGCACACCTAGAAGTCCAGTGCCACTGCCAAATTGCTGCCGCACTCGGCAGGAACATGATGCAGCGCGCGGGGCCAACATATTGAGAAATGAGCTCTCAGCCATCGGCTCGAGGACACCCCCTCAGGCGCGGAACGGCTATCCCAAGGTGGGGGATGCTCCGCATCAACACCAAGCCGCTCTCGCAATTGCGCAACGACGGTCGCCCGCTTGACCAAGCTCAAAGCCGCTATCTGGATGTCTGCGCTTCTGGCGGCCACAGAAACAGAGTCGGTGTTTAAGCAGTTCTCAGTCGTGCAGTGCGCTCCAAACGCTGCTTGCGCCTATGCGTCTTCCCTACGATCTGCTTGCAACCTGCCATGCCGAAGCAGACGTGATGTGATACCACCACGAGTTCGCTCATGTGCCTTTGCCAGCGCTGACACATCCAATCCCGCATCAAAAGCTGAAAGCAGTTGCTCATCCTCTTCCGGCGACCAGGACTGCCCTGCCTTGCTCGCCCCCTCCATCTTGGGCCGTAACGGCTTTTCAGCTGTCTTGTCCAGCGCCATGACCGCCATATTCAGCGCCCGAATGACATCGGGGCTATGAACGGGGTTGTCCTCAGGCAGCAGATGCCCAGTTTTGGGGTCCAATCCTTGCGCCAACAACCCGAGCACTTGTTTTGCGTCAGCCAATGTCATTTTTCCTCCTCGCCGTCGGAGAGACCACACAGACGGCCAAACTCTATTTATGAAACTAACAAAATCGATGCCCAGAGCCGTATGTGCCAATACCGTTTTGCCCGCTATCTCAAACGACCGGATTCAAGCAGATAGCCCACAAAGCCATCGTGCAGACTTTCACCTAAGTTATTGCCGTCCTCATCCACTAGATGCACGCGGCCCTTCTCAGCCAAGGCAGTTCCTCCATCGATGGAAGTCAAAATGGAGACAGCAAAACCTCTCAGACACTCTGCAAATACCTTTTTGACATCGTCCCCATCGACTCCTGCTGCGGCAAGAGCTCGTTGCAGATTTTGGTAGGGCTCTTGCTCCTCCACCCATACCAAGTCAGTTTCAGGTTTCGTCAAGGCATCTCCCGCTGCCTTGACCCAAGAGTCCATTGATACCGCTATGTCCTCAAAAAAATCTGATTCGTGCATACTTCCATCAAACAAATGACAAGTGCCATGATTTTAAACATGAAGACTGAATTCAATACTTCTGCAATTCACTAACAAGCGCCATATTCAAATCATCTACACTTGGAGTCATCCCTTTACCCTCAGGCTTGAAAAAACCCCAGGCAATACCCCATCTTTTTTTAGTTTAGGGAATAAATCATCCATCAACTCTGCAAGCGTAATAAGACGTGGCTCATAACCCTCCCATTCACAGACTGCACATAACTGCGCATAGTCTTTGGCTGGCCAAAGTGGAAATACCGTAACACCATCATTTGTAGCGGCAAGAGCCCATCCACCTTGATAAAGACCCCAGACTTCTTGCCTATCGGCAACAACTTTGACAAAGTGATCAAAACGCTTCTTATCAGGCAGCGCGAGAACAGAATCAACATGCTTACGATTTAATGCCATGGCTGTGGTTATATCCTTCAGCCACCTACACCAAATTATCGATTTGCGATCTGACTACAACTATAGAACATAATCCTTCTGGTATTTTTACTCTATTGGAGTTTTCGCAATACATTATGAAATTTATTTAAATAAAAACATAAGCATATCCATCTTCTTTTGCTGCTATTACCGAGGGCTGCTGTCAGCAGTTCTTTGTATTAGCTCTAACATCATCCAGACTTGCCCTCGCGCAACTTACGAATCACACGATTCCAATACCGCACCGCTTCAATGTGTTGCCGCCTTGTCAACCAAGCCTTGTTATTGGGATCGTTCGGATCACCGCCGAGAATCAACGGCGTGATATCGAATAATTCCATGCTTGGCGGACGCGCATCGCCACGCGGATCAGAGGACTTCGTCATTTGGCCAACTGGACAAGGAGATCATTGAAGTTTTCGGCGACACGCGTGGCATATCGAAGATTCATACCAATGAACGGAATCCGAACTACCGGCATAGACGCCTCTCGCGTATCAAACCCATACCCTTCGCCACCACCATCGGACCCAAAGAGCACGATTCCCGGTGCGTACTGTTCGACCTCGTATTCATGATTGAAGGTGGCCAGTTCCCCAGAACTCCAGAGAATCAAGTAGTTATCGCCAATGAACCCTTCGCCTCCATCGTGTTCACCGATGAACTGTAAGTAATCAGATGGCAATGACCGACCAAGGGCAGCAATAGCAGCCTGGATTGCCGCACTAGAGGCTCCCTCGTTCAGTTGTCCATCCTTCAATACGTCTTGAATGCTCATTTGTCGTTTCCTTTATTGGCCGCTCACGTCTCTCATCAATTGATTCCACCATGGGGTGACTTGCTGACGATGAACATCACGAGGCAAGACAACCTTGTTGGCTGGATCAGTTGCACTACCGCCGAATTTGACGGGCTGAATTTCGTGAACATCGACAGCCTTGCCGACAAGACCTTGCTCTCGACGAATTGTGCTATTGGCTGCATTAGCTGCCATCCGCGCAGCATCATATTCAGCACCCTCAAGCAATCGCAACGGCCCTTGCGGCTTGGGCACGCCAGCTGGATAGCCCGCCCAATTCACAATTGAAAACTCGCCCGCCCTTGCGCCCTTTGCTGCAGCAGCGCCAACTGCAGCCGCTCCCCCCGCCAAAGCAGCACCACCTAACGCCTCCCCTGCCGCAATCTCACCAGCTACGATGCCAACCCTTGAGGCATTCACAGTTGCAGTGACGGCAAACCTCAAAGCTACTGTTCTAGCAGCATGCGCCGTCGCAGTCAGCGCAAAGGGGATTAGAAAGGCAATGCGCCCATCTGGATCTAGATATTTAGTGGGATTATTGTTCCCATACGCATAACGGTTGAAGCTGTGCAGATTCCCATCTTGGTAATCAACCGGGTCTATGCCAAGAAACCGCCCAATCCCAGGATCGTAGTAGCGCGCTCCAAAATACTGCATGGTGGTGTCGGCATCTTGCTCCTTGCCGTGAAACCACTGGGTCTGCGCTTCGCTCTCCAGCTGCCACTCCGTCTTTTGGCCGTAGGCGAAATATGATTCCTTCCAGAGCACATTGCCGGCAGCATCGGTTGCGGCAAGCGGGCTGCCGCTGATGTCACTATGGATGTAGGTGACGGTCTCCTTGGCGGTGGCCAATCCCCCTGTGGCTAAAAGCATGCTGCTAATGGCGACGGTTAACATCGCTCTCAACCACACACTAGGTTTGCGCCGTGTGGTCCTTGTCTGCCAGAAGGTGGAGATCAACCGGAGGAATAAACCGAACGGGGACGATTGCTTCAAGTGCTGTTCCATGGTTCTCCTCCATTCAGTTGTCTTGCGTGCAAAGCACTTGGTTGTCGTCTGTCAGCTGCCGCGCCTCTTCTTGGGTGACGGCTCTGGTGGTGCAGGTCTCAGGGGTACTTACCGTGCTACCGACCAGTTTTGGGATGCCCTGGAGCTTGCGGGCCTCATATTTCAGCTGCCCTGCGTTGACTGCGGTTTTGGCTGTCTCCATGCCACGCGGTGTTGCCCATACCGGCAAGGGAATCGATTCAGGAGTCGCCTTCAGATCGCTGGTTTGCAAAGGAGCAGAGGGCTTGTTGTCTGGTAGCTCGATCGTTATGCCGCTGCCAGCAGGAACTACCACGGCCTGGGCGTGGACAGCACCAGCAAACAGGCTCAAGGACAGCAACAAGACCAGGTTTCCAAAGCGTGTGTAGGTGGGAGAGCACATAGGCCGCGATGTATGCGAGTTATTCATGGCGTAGATCCTTGGTGGTTTAGTTCAACTCGATGCTGCGTTCCGCCACTTGGCGCCGCCCCAGATAGATAAGCTCTTTGCGCAGACTCGAATCCATGGTCTGCATGAGCAGGCCTTGCGAGTCATGCAAATACTGGGTGGTGCCCTGCGCAGCTACAGTCTGAGCCCGCATGTTGGAGCCGTCGTAGTCATGCAGCTTTTGCACTGCGGTCCCACAATCGGTGCAGCGCAGGTTGTTGGCACGATCGTGACCAAAGGTGTTGTATCCGTTGGCACTCACATTACCCGCCTGGTCGTATTCAAAGCTTCGAGAGAAACCACCTGCTACCCCTGTGAGCAGTCCTGTTGCAGTGTCGTAGGTGTAGGTGTTGAGACCCGTAGGTGTACGCAAATACGTTAGATTGCCGGTCCTGTCGTACCCGTACTGACGGTTAACTGTGGTCGTTGCCTCCGTGATAAGGCGGTCCAGCTTGTCGTATGCGAATGCCCTTGCGTACACGCCATCGGCCAGTTCGTTGATGTTGACCATGTTCCCTACGGGATCATAGACATAGGTGCTATTCACAAATCGGCTGGAGCCTTGGCCATATGTCAAATCTGAGGGCCACTGCCGGCTATTGATGCCCATAGTGGAGACCACGCCATTGGCATAGCTGATTTGGCTGGGCATTCCATTCGGGTGGTAGTCCACACTATGTATATAAGGCAGTACTGCACGTGCTCGCCCAAATGCATCAGGCTCGTAGCTGACCTGATTGCCTGATGGGTAGGTGATAGACGCCAGCGCTTCATTGCTGTCGTAGGCATAACCCAATGTTTGGGTGCTTGCACCGACGCTCAGGCTTTCTTTGGTGATCTTGTTGTTTTCGTCATAGCTGAAGCTGCGCGAAATATCGCCGCTTAGTGAGACAACCAGATTGCCGTTGGCATCATAGGTATTCTTCACTGCAGGGGCATTTGGCACCGCCGCATCTTCCGAGCTGGGATAGCTGATATCTGTCAGCCGATTGCGACTGTCGTAAGCGTATATGGTTGCTGGGCCTGCTCCGATCCTCTGGCTTATCAGGTTCCCAATAGCATCCCTCTCAAAATTTGTTGTGCCTATTTCAGGATCAGTTTTTGAAGTCAGGAAATATCGAATGTCATAACCATAGCCGCGGGTTTTCCCATCCATGCTCACCGTCGTTAGCTGCCCAAGAATATTCCTGGTCTGGCGCACATCGGCAAGCGCGAACAAACTTCCATTTACCGTTTCACCTGACGCGAGCCTAACTCGTTCACGCTTATCAGGATCAGAGTAAGCCCTGTAATAGTCGATCGATGCACGCCCCGTGGAATCTTGGTTCACCACATATAGATTGCCATAGCTGGTGTAGTTGATATGTTGGGCATTTGTCGTGCCTACCGGATTACCATTGAGAGTAGCGACAACCCTGCTTAACCCATCGTAGACATAGCCCGTCCCCATCGTACTGTTGGGATAGGATTGATGGATGAGCTCACCCATCACGTTGTGACTGTAGTTAACCCAGACAGGTACCTGTCCTGGAGCACTTGCCTCCCGACGGAGGGTACGACCGAACCCATCGAAGGAGGTGGCCTCAGTCATATCACCTCTTTCCACAACACGGGTATTTGGAGTCCAAGCCACGGATATTACTGCCCCACTTGGCTTTGCAACCGAAGTGACACGATTCAGCAAATCGTGTGTGAACCTTGTGATATTTCCACGGGCATCTGTTTCAGCAATTACATTACCAGCATCATTGACAGATCTACCGACAGTGGAGCCATCAGCATATGTTTCTTTTCTGGGAATACCCCGGTGATAATCAGAAAAGCTTTCTACCTGCCCTAGCGCATTAACCTTAGTCGCGATATCGCCTGTTGGATGGTATGTTGCTGAGCTCACGACCCCAGCGATACTCTCCAACACCACATTCCCATTCGCATCAAACTGGCGTTTGGTTTCATGCTGCTCCCCCTCACTGACCACAACAGCACTTGCAACGCGATTTATTATCCACTTATCCGTATCAACATGGTGTTTCAGTGCGGTTTCTCGGATATAAGTCCGGTCTGCGACATTTGTCGCCATCTCTACCACCTTACGCGCATTTCCATAACCATCGAAATCAGAATTCGTTAGCGTAAAGCGCTCACCAATACGATTGTAGTTCTCAATCCGGGGAACGCGCGCAACCGGATTGAAGCTGTTGCTTGTATAGTTTTGGGCTACAACATCTATTTGACTAGAAATTATAAAGTCCTGATAGGCCAGTAATACGTTTTCATGGTCACTGGTACGCCCAAGGTAGATACCAACAGATGTGGGAGCCTGACGTACAGAGTGGTAGCCTGCATGATAATGTTCTACAACTTTTCCAGCTGGATCTGTAATCTGGGTAATATTAACCTGACTTCTGTCATCCGGAGGCATGCTGTACGAATGTGTTATTGAGTTGCCAACACGACTCACGGGCAGCTCGTTAGTAGCGACTCCATAAACGTAATTCCAATTTCCGGACTGACTCTCTTCTGGGCCAGCATTGGCAGTTTTCCCTACCACTACAGTGCTTTGGCGACTACGCGGTGTCCCAGCCAAGAAGTCAACATGACCGTAGCGATAGTCAATAGTCCCACCACTCGGATAACCCACCTTGCTGAGTGATCCCACACCAGGAGTGGCTTCATAGCTGTAATTCCAGGAATGACCATCTGGTCTTTTTACGGCTGTTAAGTAATTGCGAGACCCTGCGCCTGGAGTGACGGTGTATTCCCACTCACGCGAGTTGCCCGCATCAACCACCTTTGAAAGCTTGGAATCGACATAATTAAAATCCAAGCCACGCCCGTCACTTGTTGCGACCTTGGTCATTGCCATGACGCCATTGTCCAGAAATTGATAACTGATGTTGAACCAGTTGCCATTTCTATCGGTGATTCTTTCAGGATAGTAAGCCGTTTGCTTGCTGCTCACTGCCCCAAATGAATTCCCTTTTTTAGTCATCCGAAAGCTATGACCATCAGGAGACTGGACAATAAAAACGCCCTCAATACACTTGGCACGCCAAAAATCTTTGGTCATCCAAGTTAAATCGCCATCAAACGCTTGCTCGTAGAATATTTGCCGGCTTCCATCTGACTTTTCGAATACGGGATTGGCCGAAGCGACTGTCCATGAAGAAGAACACAAAGCTTTATTGGACCCTCGCAGCACGCGCCCCATATGCATGGTCCATCCCAGCCCAACAGGGCTGTATTCAAAGTCAGCCCATGTGGAAGTAGTGGCGAAGGGATCATCGATACTATTATAGCTACGTTGGATGGCAAGATCCATTCCACCATTTCCAGGAATTACCAAGTCGGTAACTGTATAACTTAATTTCCCGGTAAAAGTACTTATCATCTCATTGGGAGAGTGCGATACAGACCCACCTAATGATGCAGCTTTTTCTTCGAAAAAATCAGGAATACTAGGAAGGCTTGATTCGTCCGATTGGGCATAGGCGCCCTGAACAACCATTAATGCTGCAGCATAAATGACTGAGTGACCAACTTTTTTTTGGCGATACCCAGGTGTTTTTTTAATTATCCTTTGAGAGCCCCGATCAAATATCCCTGACATAGTTTCTCCTCTTGAGGCAGCCAAGACCATAACCACTCCCACTCGCTTGGGAGTGGGATATACGGTTGGCGCACTCGTGTTTGGTGTAAAGAAGCAGTTCGATTTTTGCCAAAAACTATCAGTCTCTAGCAATCGTTAACCACTATTTACTTAGGAGAAGTGTCAGATTGATGTCCGTCTACGAGACAGCTATGGACTTAAGTTGCAAGCGGGAGTGCGCTCCCACGCGACACGCATCGAAGTAAACGCAAACAAACATTTCTTGAATTTTCATTTATTTCACCGCACGAATGAATTAGAAAAACTGCAACTCAATGCAAATTTAGGTGCCACATCAATTAATCAAAATAATATAGAATTTTTTTATCCAACTTGATAACTTCATATTAACAATAAGTCATCTTGCTCACCACGCAATGCGCCCCGCAGCGCCCTGTGACAGCAACCATATTGCGCAATATTCAATATAGTTATTCAGATAAACTATCAGAATAAAGTTACAAATTGGTTTGCAGCTGTAAGTGCATTGCTAAGTGGCATTGGGCACCTCAGTAGCTCAGTTCTGCCTCCAGAAAAAATGGGTTACAAAAAACTTGATTCGTTGATGTATCGCTCCGCGTCTATCGCCCCCTGTTTGCGATTAGCCCAGTAAAAGTGTTCAATGGCTGATCATCCAATGCCGGTTCCCCACCTGGCTTTTGAGCTCCGGCTGCGCCGCAGCCGCAGCGCTACTGCCTTTAGCGCCCCCCACTGCAACAACCACACCCACTGGGATGCCGCGGCCGCCCATAGTTGCCCGCAGCAGGGTCGTTGTCACGCGACATGCGCGGCGCATCGCGGCCGCGTTCGTTGACCTCGGCGGTGCGACGCTGCTGCGGCGATGTGCAGGCCAGGCGCGGGGCCTGGGTGATGACGCGCTCGGCGGCGGCGCCGCAGTGCGGGCAGGCGCAGGCTAGGTTGCGGTCAGACAGGCGACGCAGCTAGTCGAACTCACCGCATTGCTGGCAGGCGTAGTCATAGGTGGGCATAGATGGGTCTCTCCTGCAGATAAAAGCGGGCTGGCGCTGCGGCGCGGGCAATCGCCAGCTGCTGCTGCCCGCCCGAGAGACTGCCGCCCTTGCGTCGGCGCATGTCCCACAGCACCGGGAGCAGCGTGATGGCGCTACACCGCGCTCAGCAAATAGCTTGTGCTACGCCCACCAGCCGCCTCTTTGTCCAATACCCCCAGCGCCAACAGCTCGTTGATATCCCGCAGTGCCGTGTCGCTGGAACACTTGGCAATGGCCGCCCATTTTCCGGTGGTGAGCTTTCCGTCAAAGCCATCGAGCAAGCGGTTCAGCACCTTGATATGGCGCTCATTCATCGGCGTCATCGCCCAATGGCGCCAAAACTGCGCCTTGTACAGGACGACCTCCAAGCCCTCGTTCGCTTGCAGGACCGCCTGGTGCAAGGTCTGCAAAAACCACAGCAGCCATGGCGTCACATCCATGCCGCCTTTTTGCGTGCGCTCCAACACCTCGTAATAGGCCTTGCGCTCCCGCTGTATCTGGGCAGACAGGCTGTAAAAGCGTTGCGCACTGCCATCCGCACGCGCCAACAGCAGATCACCAATGGCCCGCGCCATACGACCATTGCCGTCATCAAATGGGTGGATGGTCACAAACCACAGATGGCCCAAACCGGATTTGAGCAATGCCGGAAGGGTGGAAGGCGCCGGGTCATTGATCCAGGCCAGCAGCTTGGCCATCTCCGCTGGTACTTGGGGCGCCGGAGGCGCTTCGTAATGCACTTTCTGGCGGCCGATCGGGCCGGATACTACCTGCATAGGGCCCGCTGCGTCATCGCGCCACGTGCCCACCGCTATCTTGCTCATGCCCGAATAGCCGGTCGGGAACAAGGCGGCATGCCAGCCATAGATGCGCTGCTCGGTGACGGCTTGCTGGTGGTTTGCCGTCGCGTCGAGCACCATCTCCACCACCCCTTCCACATGGCGGTCTACCGGTGCAAGCGCCCCAATATCCAGCCCCAACCGCCGGGCGATGGAAGAGCGCACGGATGCCACATTGAGCGACTCCCCTTCGATCTCGGAGGTCCTGAGCACATCCTGCGTCAGCGCAGCCAGGCTCGCCTGGTCCCGCAGGCCCATGCCGACATCCGCCAAGCGGCCCAGCAGCATGCCTTGTGCCTGGCTGACCTGCGCCAGCGGAGCAGCCAGGGCATCGCTATCGAACTGCCACTGAGGCCAGTGCGGGGATTTCCAGATATATTCACCGCTAAACATGCGGTGAATAATAGGCCTAAACGCCGCAAATGTCTATGGCGTCTCCAAAACTGGCCTGGCTGTGCGCTGACGCATCTCTGATCCCAGCCCCTCAGTGGCTGATCATCCAAGGCCGGTTCCCCACCTGGCTTTTCAGCGCCGGCTGCGCCGAGGCCGCAGCGCTACCGGCTTTGGCGCCCCCACTGCAACACCCACACCCACTGGGATGCCGCAGCCGCCCATAGTTGCCCGCAGCAGGGTCATTATCACGCGACATGCGCGGCGCATGACGGGCGCGTTCGTTGACCTCGGCGGCGCGGCGCTGCTGGGGGGAGGTGCAGGCCAGGCGCGGGGCCTGGGTGATGACGCGCTCGGAGGCCGCGCCACATTGCGGGCAGACGCAGGCCAGGTTGCGGTCGGACAGGCGGCGCAGCGCGTCGAATTGGCCGCAGCGCTGGCAGGCGTAGTCATAAGTTGGCATCAAAGTCTCCTGCACTCAAAGATAAAAGCGGGCCGGCACAGCGGCCCGCGCAAGCCAGCGTCTTACTTGTCGTACGAGATCGGCATATCGATGCTGCCGTCCAGGTACTTGACCGGGCCGGCCGCGCTCGGGTTGATGTCGAACTCAAAGATCTGCGTGGGCAGCCACAGGGTGGCGCAGGCATTGGGCACGTCCACCACGCCGCTGATATGGCCCTGCACGGGGGCGGTGCCGAGGATGGAATAGGCCTGCGCGCCCGAGTAACCAAACTTCTTCAGGTACTCGATGGCGTTGAGACAGGCCTGCTTGTAGGCCACGTTCACATCCAGGTAGTACTGCTTGCCCGATTCGTCGACGCTGATGCCTTCAAAGATCACATAGTCGTTGTAGGTCGGCACGATGGGGCTGGGCTTGAAGATGGGGTTCTTGATGCCGTACTTGGCCATGCCGCCCTTGATGATGGAGACCTTCATGTGCACCCAGCCGGCCATCTCGATGGCGCCGCAGAAGGTGATTTCGCCATCGCCCTGGCTGAAGTGCAGATCGCCCACCGACAGGCCGGCGCCATCGACATAGACCGGGAAGAAGATCTTGGAGCCGCGCGAGAGGTCCTTGATATCGCAGTTGCCGCCATGCTCGCGCGGGGGCACGGTGCGCGCACCGGTGGCAGCGGCCTTGTCGCGCGCCTCGCCCTTGAGCTGACCCATGTGCGCCGTCGCCATGAAGGGCGGGTTGGCCAGGTTGCCGTCCGGGTTGGTGTCGATCAGCGCCTGCTCGCGCGCATTCCAGGTCTCGAGCATCTTGGGGTCGGGCAAGGTGCCGATCAGGCCCGGGTGGATCAAACCGGCATAGCGCACGCCAGGGATATGGCGCGAGGTGGTGAACATGCCCTGGAAATCCCAGATCGACTTCTGCGCCGACGGGAAGTGGTCGGTCAGGAACCCGCCGCCGTTCTTCTGCGAGAAAAAGCCGTTGAAGCCCCACTGGCTCTCGTCCTTGGCACCGATGTCGAGCAGGTCCACGACCAAGAGGTCACCGGGCTCGGCTCCTTTGACACCGACCGGGCCCGAGAGGTAGTGCACCGTGGTCAGGTCCACATCGCGCACATCGTCGGCGCTGTCGTTGTTCTTAATGAAGCCCCCCGTCCAGTCGTAGGTCTCCAGCACAAAGTCATCGCCGGGGTTGACCCAGCAGGCCATCGGAATATCGGGGTGCCAGCGGTTGTGCACCTTCTCGTTGGAAGGGGCCGGTTGGGACAGATCAACCTTGATCAGGGTTTCGGGCATGTGCAACTCCTGTGATGCAGTCAATGGAACAAGAAACGCGCGGGCGGCCCGCGCAAGCGGTGTCAAACCGACAGGTACGACTTGATGTGGGCCTCGTTGGTGTTGGCGCGGTCGGTCTCGTGCACGATGCGGCCGCCCTCGATCACGAACAGACGGTCGGCCACATCCATCGCAAAATGCAGCACCTGCTCGGAGACCACGATGGTGATCTCGCGCATCTTGCGGATCTCATTGAGCGCCTTGGCGATGTCCTTGATGATGGACGGCTGGATGCCCTCGGTGGGCTCGTCGAGCAGCAGCACCTTGGGGTTGGTGACCAGCGCACGCGCAATGGCCAGCTGCTGCTGCTGCCCGCCCGAGAGGTTGCCGCCCTTGCGCCGGCGCATATCCCACAGCACCGGGAAGAGTGCATAGATCTCGTCGGGGATCTTGCGGTCGCGGGAATTTTCCAGACCGGTCTCGATGTTCTCCTCGACGCTCAGGGTCGGGAAAATCATGCGGCCCTGGGGCACATAGGCAATGCCCTTGGCCACGCGCAGATAGCTCTCGTCGCGCGACACATCCTGCCCCGCCACCTGCACCGCCCCGCTCTTGAGCGGCAGCACACCCATCAGCGCCTTGAACAAGGTGGTCTTGCCCATGCCGTTGCGGCCCATGATGGCCAGGGTTTCGTTGGGCCGGCCTTCGAAGGAGATGCCGTGCAGCGCCTCGCTCTGTCCGTAGGCCACGTGGATATCGTTGACTTTCAGCATATGCGGCTCCTCAGTGGCCCAGGTAGACATCGATGACTTTGGGGTCGGACTGCACGGCCTCCATCGAGCCCTCGGCCAGAATCTTGCCCTGGTGCATGACGGTGACCTTGTGCGCAATGCGGGCCACAAACTCCATGTCGTGCTCGATCACGATCACCGAGCGGCCCACGCAGATGCGCTTGAGCAGATCGGCCGTCAACTCGCGCTCGCGCGCGCTCATGCCGGCAATCGGTTCGTCCAGCATCAGCAGCTCGGGCTCCTGCATCAGCAGCATGCCAATCTCCAGCCACTGCTTTTGCCCGTGCGACAGCAGGCCCGATTCCATCTCCAGCACATGGTCCAGGCCAATCTCCTGGGCCACCGCCTGCACGCGCTGCTGCACAGCGGGCGTGCACTGAAAGCGCAGCGCGCCAAACACCGAGCGTCCCTCAGGGTAGGACACCTCCAGGTTCTTGAAGACCGAGAGGTTCTCGTAGATCGAGGGCGTCTGGAACTTGCGGCCTATGCCCTTGCGCACACGCAGGTACTCGTCCATGCCCGTCAGCTCCTGGTTCTGGAACTTGATGCTGCCGCTGCTGGCCTTGGTCTTGCCGCAGATCAGGTCGAGCAAGGTGGTCTTGCCCGCGCCGTTGGGGCCGATGATCACGCGCAGCTCGTTCTTGTCGACATAGAGGGTCAGGTCCTCGATGGCCTTGAAGCCGTCAAAGGAGACCGTCAAACCCTCCACCGCCAGTGCGAAATCGGTATTGCTCATTGCATGCTCCTGGTTCAGACGCCTTCGGCCGCAGGCTTGCCGGCGACGGGCTCCTGCGCTTTGCTGCTGGTGGTTGCGGGCTTGGTGCTGGCAGGGGCGGCGCCGTGGCTGGGTGTACTGGCGGGTTTGGCTGCGCGCCGGGCCAGCAGCGGCTTGACCTTGCTGGCATACAGGCCCGCCAGACCATTGGGGAAGAACATGGTCACGACGATGAACAGGCCCGCCATGCAGAACATCCACAGATCCGGGAAGGTCTCGGAGAAATAGGTCTTGCCAAAGTTGACCAGCAGCGCGCCGTAGACGGCCCCCACCAGGCTCATGCGGCCACCGACGGCGGCAAAGATCACCATCTCGATGGAGGGCACAATGCCGACGATCGATGGCGACATAAAGCCCACCTGCAGCGCAAACATCGCGCCGCCAATGCCCGATATCGCAGCGGCCAGGCAGAACACAAAGACCTTGAACATCGACACGTCGTAGCCCGAGAAGCGCACGCGGTCTTCCTTGTCGCGCATCGCCAGCAGCAAGGTGCCCAGCTTGCTTTTCTGGATCCAGAGGCAGGCCACCACCGACAGCAGCAGCAGGCCGCAGCAGACGTAGTAGAGGATGTACTTGGCGCTGTCGGTGCGGATGTCCCAGCCCAGCATGGTGCGCAGATCGGTCATGCCGTTGACCCCGCCGGTGTAGCCCTGCTGGCCGATGATCAGCACCGTCAGGATCAGCGCCACCGCCTGGGTGATGATGGCAAAGTAGACATCGCCCACGCGGCGGCGGAACATCGCAAAGCCGATGATGAAGGCCAGCAGTGCGGGCACTGCCACCACCGCAAACAACGCAAACGGCAGGTACTCGAACGGCGTCCACCACAGCGGCAGCGCGGTGAGCTGGTTCCAGTCCATGAAGTCGGGGATGCCCGGCGTGGACTGGATCGCGGTGCTGACCTTGTCCGAGGCTTCGAGCTTGAGGAACATGGCCATCGCGTAGCCGCCCAAGCCAAAGAACACGCCCTGCCCCAGGCTCAGCACACCGCCCCAGCCCCAGAGCATCACCAGGCCCACGGCCACAAAGGCGTAGCACAGGTACTTGCCCACCAGGTTCAGGCGGAAGATGTCCAGCCCCAGCGGCAGCAGCGCCAGCAGCACGACGGCCAGGATGGCCACATGGCCCAGGCCGGTTCGCTCCAGCCACACACGCATATCTTTCATGGTTGTCATCCTTTGCACCGGCTTTAGCGGCGCACCTTGCTGGCAAACAGACCTTGGGGCCGCAGCATCAAGACCACGACGATGAAGGACAAGGTCAGCACCTTGGCCATGGAGCCACTCAGGAAGAACTCCGTGATCGACTGCACCTGGGCAATGCCAAAGGCCGATGCCACAGTGCCCAGCAGACTGGCAGCGCCGCCAAAGGTGACGACCAGGAACGAATCCACGATGTAGAGCGAGCCGGAGGTGGGCCCGGTCGAGCCGATGGTGGTGAAGGCCGCCCCGGCAATGCCCGCCACCCCGCAGCCAATGGCAAAGGTGAGGCGGTCGGTCTTCTTGGTATTGATGCCGATGGCGTTGGCCATCACGCGGTTGATGACCGTGGCGCGCACCCGCAGGCCCCAGCGGCTGCGGTAGAGCGCGATCAGCACGCCGGCTGTGACCAGCAGCGCCAGCGCCAGCACAAACATGCCGTTGATCGGAATGTCCAGCCCCTCACTGGGCGACCAGGAACCCATCAGCCAGTCAGGCAGGGTGGGGCTCACCTCTTTGGGGCCGATCACCGTGCGGAACACCTGCTGCAGCCCCAGGCTCAGGCCCCAGGTGGCCAGCAGGGTATCGAGCGGGCGCTTGTACAGGTGCCGTATCAACGCCCACTCGGCCAGCCAGCCCAGCACAAACGCAAACACAAAGGCCGCCACGATCGACAAGGGGAAGTAGTAGGGCGTCCAGGCCGGGGCATGGGCTTCCACCAAGGTGGAGGCCATGAACACGGTGTAGGCGCCAATGGTCATGAACTCGCCATGCGCCATGTTGATGACACCCATCTGGCCAAAAATAATCGCCAGGCCCAGGCCCATCAGCAGCAGTACCGCAAACAGGCTGAGGCCCGCAAAGCCCTGCATCAGCCCGATATTCATCATTTCAGAAAAAGTCATGGCGCTCTCTTGTCGGGTGGTGGTCGGCGGCAGCGCGGGCCAGAGGGTGTTTGCCTATGGCCCGCGCCGGAGGGGCCGCGTTATTGGTAGCCTTTAGGGAACGGATCAGGTTTGATCAACTCGGGCGACTCGGACACCACCTTGAAGGTCCCGTCCGGCAGGCCCTGCGCAATGCGCGACTTGCTCCAGAGGTGGTGGTTGGCGTCGATCTTCACGTAGCCTTCCGGGGCAGTGTTGAGCTCGATGCCCGGCGAGGCGGCCACGACCTTGTCGACATCGAAGCTGCCGGCCTTCTCGACAGCGGCCTTCCACAACCAGGGGCCCAGGTAACCGGCCTGGGTCACATCGCCGATGACCGACTTGGGGCCGTACTTGGCCTTGAAGGCCTCGACAAACTTCTTGTTGTTGGGGTTGTCCAGCGTCTGGAAGTACTTCATGCTCGAGTAGAAGCCGGCAAAGTTCTCGCCGCCAATGCCCAGCATTTCGTCCTCGGTCACCGACAGGGTCACCAGGAACTGCTTGTCACCGGTGATGCCTGCGGCCTTGAGCTGCTTGTAGAAGGCCACGTTGGAGCCACCCACGACAGCGGCAAAGATCAGATCGGGCTTGGCCACCTTGATCTTGTTGATCAGCGAGTTGAAGTTGGTGTTGCTGAGCGGGTAGTACTCTTCGCCCACCACTTTGCCCTTCTGGAAGGTCTCGATGTGCTTGCGCGCAATCTTCATCGAGGTACGTGGCCAGATGTAGTCCGAGCCCACCAGGAACACCTTGGAGGCGTTCTTTTCCTTCTTGGCCCAGTCGAGGCTGTACAGAATCTGCTGGGTCGCTTCCTGGCCGGTGTAGATGACGTTCTTGCTCTGCTCCAGGCCTTCGTAGAACGTGGGGTAGTAGAGCAGGCCGTTTTCCTTCTCGAAGACCGGCAGCACGGCCTTGCGCGAGGCCGAGGTCCAGCAGCCAAACACGGTGGCCACATGGTCGCTGATCAGCAGCTTCTTGGCCTTTTCAGCAAAGGTGGGCCAGTCGGAGGCGCCGTCTTCCTTGATCACGCGGATCTTGCGGCCCAGCACACCGCCCATCGCGTTGATCTGGTCAATGGCCAGTTGTTCGGCCTGGATGGAGCCGGTCTCGGAGATCGCCATCGTGCCAGTCGACGAGTGCAGCTGCCCGACCACCACCTCGGTATCGGTCACCGCCAGCTTGGTGGTGTTGACCTGGGCGGTCGGCGGGGTCTGGGCGCGGGCCAGCATGGGCAGACCCGCCACGCTGATGGCACCCAGGCCTTGCAAGAGACGGCGGCGGCGAAGCGACTGATGGAAATCCTGAGACATGCTTTTCTCCTCAAGTGGTTCAGCGGGCTGAACTGGTAACGGGTTGAAACCTGTAGCCACTCTAAAAGTGCGGCCGCCAAACACCCATACGTCATTTGACGTAGCACCTGCGTAGCCACCGCAGGCTAAGCTTGCTCGCCCAACGCACCTTGGGGTGCACCTCACCGGCCGCACCTCACCGGCCACGTCTCGGCGACCACACCTGGCCGGCTGCACTTGGCCGGCCACACCTCGCCGGCCACACCTCGCCGGCCGCACCAGCCTTGCCGTGGCCTGAATATTGCTTAGTCTGCGGATCCCTTGCCCCCAGCGCCTGTGCGCTGCCTGTGATGACCAAACCGTCCCAAAAGATCTTCCCGATCCGCCGCGAATACAACGCCTGGGTGGCCGACGAGACCATGGAGGACTACGCACTGCGCTATACGCCGCAAAAGGCCCGGCGCTGGAGCGAGTGGCAGCTGCTGAACACGGCGATGGGCGGACTGTCCTTTCTGGCGCTGGAGGCGATTGGCGCGACCATCACCTTGGCCTATGGCTTTAGCAGCGCCGCCTGGGCCATTGCGGTGATGGGCATCGTCATTTTTCTGACCGCCTGGCCCATCTCGGTCTGCGCGGGGCGCTATGGGCTGGACATGGACCTGCTCACCCGGGGCGCGGGCTTTGGCTACCTGGGCTCGACCATCACCTCACTGGTCTACGCCACCTTCACCTTTATCTTCTTTGCGCTGGAGGCGGCCATCATGGCGCTGGCGGTGCAGATGGCGCTGGGCTGGCCGCTGGTGGTCTGCTATGTGCTGTGCGCGCTGGTGGTGATCCCGATGGTGCTCTATGGCGTCACCTTCATCTCCAAGCTGCAGGCCTGGACCCAGCCGCTGTGGGCCGTGATGCTGCTGACCCCCTACCTGTGGCTGGCCTTCCAGCAGCCGCAGTTTGTGCAGGAGCTGCCGGGCCTGTCGGGCCTGACCTCGGGCAGCGCCGATTTCAACTGGCTGTATTTCGGCTCGGCCAGCACGGTGATCTTCGCGCTGATCGTGCAGGTGGGCGAGCAGGTCGATTACCTGCGCTTCATGCCGCGCAAGACGGCCTCCAACCGGGGCCGCTGGTGGTTTTGTGTGCTGATGGGCGGGCCCGGCTGGATTCTGCTGGGTGCGGCGCGCATGCTGGGCGGCGCCTACCTGGCCTATGTGGCGCTGCAGTTTGGCTCAACCGTGGCCGAGGCCTCGGACCCCACCCACCTCTACCTCACCGCCTTTGGCAAGATCGTGCAGGACCCGGGCGTCGCCCTCTGGATTACGCTGGTCTTCGTCATCATGGCGCAGATCAAGATCAATGTGACCAATGCCTATGCCGGGTCGCTCGCCTGGTCGAATGTGTTCTCGCGCCTCACCCGCAGCCACCCCGGCCGCGTCGTGTGGCTGGTCTTCAACGTGATGATTGCGATGCTGATCATGACCTTGGGCGTGTTCAGCGCGCTGGAGAAGGTGCTGGGCATCTACAGCAATATCGCCGTCGCCTGGGTTGGCGCGCTGGTGGCCGATCTGGTCATCAACAAGCCGCTGGGCCTGAGCCCGACGGGCACCGAGTTCCGCCGCGCCTACCTGCACGACCTCAACCCGGTCGGCCTGGGCGCCATGGGCATTGCCGCGCTGGCCGCCGGCATTGCCTATAGTGGCCTGCTGGGCGAGCTGGCCAGCGCCTTTGCGCCCTATATTGCGCTGGCCATTGCGCTTTTGGTATCGCCGCTGCTGGCCTGGGCCACCGGCGGGCGCTGGTATATCGCCCGCCAGCCCGAGCAATTCGAGGCTGCGCAGCTGCAGTGCGCTGTCTGCCAGAACCAGTTCGAGCGCGCCGACATGGCCGGCTGCCCCGCCTATGGCGCGCCGATCTGCTCGCTGTGCTGCTCGCTCGATTCGCGCTGCCACGACCGCTGCAAGCCCAGCACGGCGCGGGCCCAGGTGCAGTGGCGCAGCCTCTACGAGAGCCTGCTGCCCCAGCGCATCCAGCGCAGCATCAACTTTCGGCTCGCGTCCTATGCGGGCACGGTGCTGCTGCTGACCAGCCCCATGGCGCTGGCCTTGTTCGTGGTCTATATGCAGCAAAGCCTCTCGCCCGGGCAGACGGATTTGCGCTGGGCCTTTGTGCGCGCGTTCTCGCTGCTGGCGCTGCTGTGCGCGCTCTACGCCTGGTGGCTGGTGCTGGCCAAGGACAGCCGGCGCATGGCGCGCGAGGAGTCCGAGCGCCAGACGCAGATGCTGATGCAGGAGATCGAGGCCCACCAGCGCACCGATGCCCAGCTGCAGGCCGCCAAGGAGCATGCCGAGGCGGCCAACCAGGCCAAGTCACGCTATGTGGCCGGCATGGCCCATGAGCTGCGCACGCCGCTGACCAGCATCCTGGGCTATGCCCAGCTGCTGCTGCGGCGCAGCGACCTGCCCGGCCCCGCGCACGAAAACATCAGCACCATGCTGCACAGCGGCCAGCACATGCATTCGCTGATCGACGAGTTGCTGGACCTGGCACGCATCGAGGCCGGGCGCCTGCGGCTGGACCCGGCGCCGCTGCAGTTCCCCGAGTTTCTCGAAGCGGTCAATCGCATGGTGCGGCCGCAGGCCCAGGCCAAGGGCCTGCAGTTCGAGCTGCAGACGCAAGGCCGCATTCCCGCCTGGGTGCGGGCGGATGCCAAGCGCCTGCGCCAGATTCTGATCAACCTGCTGGGCAATGCCATCCGCTTTACCGACAGTGGCAGCATCCGCCTGCAGGTGGACTGCCACAGCGATGTGGTGCGCTTTGACATCCGCGACACGGGCATCGGCATCGCGCCGCAGGACCATGAGCGCATCTTCATGCCCTTTGAGCGGGGCAGTGCCGGGCGCCGCGCCGCCAGCACCGGCACCGGCCTGGGCCTGACCATCACCCGCATGCTGACCTTGCTGATGGGCGGGGAGCTGAGCCTGCAAAGCACGCCCGGCCAGGGCAGCACGTTCTCGGTGCGCCTGTACCTGAGCGAGGTGCACAACCCGCCGCGCGCACCGGCCGGCCAGCCCCAGGCCCGCCCCTTTATCGGCGGCTACCTGGGCCCGCGCAGAACCCTGCTGCTGGTCGATGACCAGCCCATCCACCGCCAGCTGATCGCCGGCGTGCTGATCCCGCTGGGCTTTACCGTGCTGGAGGCGGCCAGCGGCCAGGAATGCCTGGAGGTCATCCGCGACACGCCACCCGACGCCCTGTTGCTGGACCTGAGCATGGACGACCTGAGCGGCTGGCAGACCGCTGCGCTGGTGCGCCAGCAGTACAGCGCCATGCACCTGCCCATCGTCATTGTCTCGGCCGACCTGTTCGAGAACCAGCCCGAGCAGCTCGAGCGCGCCGGCTGCCAGGCCTTTGTCGGCAAACCGGTGTTGGAGTCCGAGCTGATGGACACGCTGGCCTGGCTGCTGAAGCTCGAATGGATAGAAGACATGGCCGCTGGCTCGGCTGGCTCGGCTGGCTCTGCGACCACGGCCCCCGCAGCGCCGCCACCGGCGCCGCAGGAGCCGCCCCTGCCGCCGGATCTGCAGTCGGACATCACGCGCCTGGCGCGCTTTGGCGATGGCGCCGGCCTGCGCAAACTGCTGGCGGCCGCCCAGGCCAGCCACCCCCAATCGCGCGGCACGCTGCAGGCCCTCGATGCCGCTGCCCAGCGTTTTGACTTTCCCCTCATTCTTGAGAGCCTCGGGCCTGCAGGGCCTGCGGACCACTGACCATGCCCACTTTCACGCCCCATGCCGGTGTTGTTCTCGTCGTGGACGATGCCGTCGAGACCCTGGGATTTCTCTGCGACGCGCTCAGTCAGCAGGACTACACCGTGCTGGTCGCCCGCAATGCGGCCGAGGCGCTGGAGCGCCTGGAGATCGCCACGCCGGACGCCGTACTGCTCGACTGCGTGATGCCCGGCGAGAGCGGCTTTTCGCTGTGCCGCAAGATCAAGGCCCACCCGGCCTGGGCCCATGTGCCGGTCATTTTCATGACCGGGCTGTCGGAGACCGACCATATCGTCGAAGGCTTTGCCTGCGGTGGCGTGGACTATGTCGTCAAACCGCTGAAGCTGCCCGAGGTGCTCGCGCGCCTGGCCCGCCATATGCACAACGCCCATGTGGGCCGCATGGCCCAGGCCGCGGTCGATGTGGCCGGCATGGGCGTGGTGGTGCTCGACCGCCAGGGGCGCCTGGCCTGGCGCTCGCCGCAAGCAGCGCTGTGGCTGGAACAGGCCTTTGGCGCCAGCGCGGCAGCGGCAACGGCCTGGTTGCAGTCAGCCTGGGAAACCGCCGCCCAGCACCCGCTGGGCAGCGGCAGCCTGCTGGCCCAGTCGGTGGGCGAGGTGGGCATTGGCGAGCGCATGCTGGTGCTGCGCCTGGGCCATGAGGGCCTGCGCGCCAGCACCCAGCGCCTGCAGGACGCGGCGCTGACGCCGCGCGAGACGGAGGTGCTGGGCTGGCTGGCCAAGGGTAAGACCAACCGCGACATTGCGCAGATCCTGGGCATGAGCCCGCGCACCGTCAACAAGCACCTGGAGCATGTGTTTGAAAAGCTGGGCGTGGAGACCCGCGCGGCGGCGGCAGCCATCGTCAGCGGGTCGCTGAGCGCGTAAGCGGGGTGAAAGCCATAGGAAGGCTACGGATATTGCTTGGCTTGGAAGCCCCTGGTTGCGGGCCAAACGGCTTGCGCCAGCGCAAATAAATGTCCATCACTGCCTCTGGTCGCACGACATTTCGCCCAAGGCTTACGACATTTCAACTATCAATATTGATAGCATCTATCACAAACCGTGGTTGAGCCGGGCGGCCATTTGGCTTTAAGTTCGCAAAAAAAACCTTTGTCAAAAACTCGAAACACTCAGGAAAAACAAGGGTTTACCTTAGAAAAAACCCCAGTCTGTTCTCGTTAGGATGGCAGTCTTTTTCCCCTCAAGAGAGACAAGCCGTTATGAACAAGATGATGCAATGGACTGCACTGGCCCTGGCGGCCGCTACCGCCACCGGCGCCTATGCTGACGCCTCCTACCCCAACAAGCCCATCACCATCGTCGTGCCGTTCACCGCTGGCGGCCCGACCGACCGCGTGGCACGCGACCTGGCCGAGGCGCTGCGCAAGCCCCTCAATGGCGTGACCGTGGTCATCGACAATGCCGACGGCGCAGGCAGCACCATCGGCATGGCCAAGGCCGCACGTGCCAAACCAGACGGCTACACCCTGCTGCTCAACCACATCGGCGTGGCCACGGCCCCCATCCTCTACCGCAAGCTGTCCTTCGATGTGACCAAGGACTTCGAATACCTGGGCATCATCAACGACGTGCCGATGACGCTGATCGGCAAGCCCACCCTGGCGCCGAACAACTACAAGGAACTGGCCGCCTACCTGAACAAGGAAAAGGACAAGGTCAACCTGGCCAATGCCGGTATCGGTTCTGCCTCGCACCTGTGCGGCCTGCTGCTGCAAAGCACCTTGAAGATCCCGCTGACCGCCGTGCCGTACAAGGGCGCCGCTCCGGCCATTGCCGACCTGATGGGCAACCAGGTCGATGTGCTGTGCGACCAGACCACCAACACCACCGGCCAGATCGAGGGCAAGAAGGTCAAGGCCTATGCGGTGACGACTTCCAAGCGCCTGACCACGCCATCGCTCAAGGACCTGCCGACCCTGCAGGAAGAAGGCCTCAAGGGCTTTGAAGTGACGATCTGGCACGGCCTGTACGCGCCCAAGGGCACGCCGGCCGACATCCTGAAGAAGGTCAACGACGCGCTGAAGGTGGCCCTGAAGGACCCCGAGTTCATCAAGAAGTCCGAGAACCTGAGCGCCGTGGTCGCTACCGACCAGCGCATCACACCCGAAGGCCACAAGGCCTTTGTGCAGGCCGAGATCGCCAAGTGGACGCCGATCATCAAGGCTGCTGGCACCTTCGCCGACTGATCCTCAGCCTCCATGCAAAAAGACTGCCTCGGCAGTCTTTTTTTCGTTGGACGCGGCGCGTTGCTACTGTGCGTATCAACCGCCCCAGACCACATCGGCCTGCTCAGCCGCGCTGCGGCGCAGCATCTCGATAAAGGGCACCGCCCGCTGCTTGAGGCCGACGCTGGCCTTCACATCCTGGCCATCGGCGTCTTCGGGGTCCTGGTCCAGATCCTGGGTTTTGGCCGCCTGCGCGCGCTCGTCTTCAGCCGCCACGGCGGCCTGCAGCGCCGCAATGGCCTGCGGAATCTGGTCGGTGGTGATGATGCCGCGTGGCGAGGCGTCCTTGCCGATGATCTGCAGCACCTTGCGGGCATCGGGCTCGAGCATGATCATGTCTGCAGTGGCCTGCGATTTGAATTTGAATAGCACGGTGCGCTCCTTATCGATACATATAGTCCCGGGTGAACGGGTATTGTGATTGTGCACCAGGCATGGTCCCTGTCGTCATCGATCTATCGGGCATGACAGCCAGCATCTGGTGCAGCGCCACCCAGCTGTGCTCAAAACCGGTGGCGCAACCGGCCAGGTAGAGGCGGTAGGCGCGCAAGGTCTTGGCCGCCTGCGCGGGGTTGCCCTTGTGCGAGAGGATGGCCAGCGCCTCATCGAGCTGCGCCTCCAGCGCATCGGACCAGGCCCACAAGGTCTTGGCGTAATGGGGGCGCAGGTTGTCGGTGTCCACCATCTCCCAGCCGGCATGCGCCATCTCTTCGAGCACGGCGCTGACATGGATCAGCTCGCCGCCAGGGAAGATGTATTTCTCGATGAAATCGCCCATGCCCGCGCCCAGCTGTTCGTTGTCGGTGCCGCCAGCGGTGATGCCATGGTTCATCAGCAAACCGCCGGGCTTGATCAGGCGCTTGAGCACGCTGAAGTACTCCTGCATATGCGCGCGGCCCACATGCTCGAACATGCCCACCGAAGCGATCTTGTCAAAGGGCTGGTCCACCTGCAGCTGGCGGTAGTCGGTCAGCAGCATCCGGACCCGGCCCTGCAGGCCTTTTTGTTCGATCAGCCGGTTGACATAGGCATGCTGGTTCTTCGACAAGGTGATGCCCGTGCCCTCGATGCCGTAGTGCTCGGCTGCCCACAAGAGCAGACCGCCCCAGCCGGCGCCCACATCCAGAAAACGTTCGCCGGGCTGCAGCCGCAGCTTGCGGCAGATCAGATCGAGCTTGGCCTCCTGCGCCTGCGCCAGGCTGTAGCCGGGCTCGGCATAGTAGGCGCAGGAGTAGACGCGGCGCGGGTCCAGCCACAGGCCGTAGAAGTCGTCCGAGACGTCGTAGTGGAACTGGATCTGCTCGGAATCCTTGGTCAAGGTATGGAGCGCTGCCGAGCGGGAGCGCGCCAGCAGCCGGCTCCACCAGGTCGAGCGCGCGGCCACCGGGTCGGCGGGCATCAAGGCCACCGCTGCGGCCATAGCATCGCGCATCGTGCCTTCGATCTCGACATGGCTCTCGACGATGGCCGCGCCGACCACCCCCACATCGCCCGCAGCCAGCGAGGCCAGCGCCGCCGCATTGTGGCAGCGGATACGCACTTGCGCCTGGTCCGGTGGACCGATCCATCCGCCCTGGGGCATGGAGATGGCAACCGACACTGGCAAACCCGCCAGCTTCTCTTCGAGCTTGGACTGCAGGATATTCATGGCACTTATTGTGTGGCGCCGCTTCGCGCCGTCAATGGCATTTGTCTGACACACCTACTGACAGCATATGTATAAAAGATACAGCGAGCAGCGCCGATCAAGCGCGCTTAGCATTGCCCAGCGACCATGTCCACATCCCTGCCCTCCGACCCGACCATCCCTTCAAACCCCGCGATTTTGCAGGGTTTTGCCGCGCTGCAAGCGCGCTTTCCAGACCATGACTGGGTGGTGCTGCAAGCCGACCCGGATGCCTGCCATGTCTGGCGCCTGGCGCCGCAAAACGCGTCACCTATTCGACACGATCTGCCACTGGGCTATGGCCAATTGGCAACACAGTATCTGAGCCGCCCACCCGTGGGCGCCGGCCAGGTGGAGCAGGTGATTGAGCTGGTCGAGGACCAGATCATGCCGCTGACCCGCAGCTGGCCAGCGCCGGGGCCCCAGCTGGCTTTGCTGTGCCGCGCGCCGGACATGGCAGCCCTCGCGGCGCAGCTGCCCGATCCGCAAGCTGCCCTGCAGACGACCGACGCCATCGAGCAGCTGTTCAACCGCTATGCCCACCAGATGATGGGCGGCAGCCGCAGCGGCCTGCAGCTGGCGCCGGCGCAGGCGGCACTGTTGATTGTGCTGCGCGAATGCCTGCACCACTGGGGCTGCCAGCAGGTCGCGGTGCAGGACGCTCAGCTGGAGATCAGCGCGCCTCGCGGCTGAGCCCATCGACCGTCTGGAACAGCGCCTGCCGCGCCTGGCTGATGATCTGCCCCTTCCAGGCCACGCTCTCGTCGTAGAAAGCTTCGCGCATCTGCTGGTGGATGGCGGCCTGCTGGTCTGCCGGCGCCTCGGGGTGCTGGTGCAGCCAGTGGTCGGCACGCAAGGCATCCAAGGTGGCATGCACCGGCAGCACGCCGTACTCCAGGGCCATGCCGGTAAAGGCCGCCTGCGGGCATTCCTGCGCCACGCTGTTCCACAGCAAGCCGGTCAGCGGCGGCGACGAGGAGCTGCCATCGTCCAGCGAGGTAACTGGCGTGGCGCCGGCGCCATCCCACCAGCGGCGCGCCCGCGCCAGCATGGCCGCATCGCCGGGCGGGCCGGTAAAGATACGCTCGCCATAGCCATTAGGGCCCAGGCCGGTGTGCACATCGATCCAGGCAATCTGGCGTGCCGCTTGGCCGTGCTGGCGCAGCACCTGGCGCAGGGTCTGGTTGCTCCAGGTGGGGGCCTGGCCGCCAAAGAACACGCCCTGCGGATGGCGGTACTGGCCCTGGGCCACAGCGGCCTGCCAGGCCTTGAGGCCATGTGCGTCGATAAAGTCCTGCATCGCCTGCTGCACCTGGGCCGTGGGCGGCCACTGGGCCGGCACGATCACGTCGTGCAGCTGGTCATAGGCCGGGTTGCCCGGCAGCGGCTGGGAGCAATCGACAAAGTTGCGGTTCAGGTCGACGTTCTCCTGCGTCACACGCCGGCCGTAGGAAAAGCCATGGGGATTGAGCGCATGCACATAGAGCACGGCCACGCCGGCACTGCGCGCCTTGTCCAGCCACTCGGCATCGCGCAGCGCATAGACCTGCACGCCGCTGCCGCAATAGCCTTCGATGCCATGGCAGGCACTGCTGAGGATCAGCAGCTGGTCGGCATCGGCCGGGCCATCGCGGGCCACATCCATGGCCAGCGCTTCGCCCTCTACCCCGGTCAACGGATGGGACTGAGACTGCAGCGCCATTCCGGCCGAGGCGGCAGCCTCGAGAAACTGCTGGCGTGCTGCAGCATAGCTGGCTGAAAAGGCTTGTTCTACGGCGCTCATGCGGCGATTCCTTCATGGCTGACGTCGGCATTGACCATGCGCTCGACCTGCACCGCACAGTCATAAAAGGACGGTGCGCGTCCGATATCGGTCAGTTGCTGGTGGGTCAGCTCATTGACGTTGGTGCCATTGGGCCCATCCTTGCGCCACCAGATGCCCAGCCCCACCACGACGCCGGGCCGGGCGCGGCCGTTGATGCTGGCATGGCAGACATGCTCGCCCCGGTCGTTGAACACGCGCACCAGATCGCCATCGGCAATCTCTCGGCTTTGCGCATCGCTGGGGTGCATCTCCAGCATCGGGCGCACTTCGGCACTGCGCAGCTGGCGCACGTTGACGAAGGTGGAGTTGAGAAAATTGCGCGCCGGCGGCGAGATCATCGCCAGCGGGTGGCTGGCCGTGGGCAGCTCATGGTTGGGCAGGTAGTCGGGCAAGGGGTTGATGCCCATGGCCTCCAGCGCAGCGCTGTGGAACTCGCACTTGCCCGAGGGCGTCGCAAAGCCGCCCTCGGCAAAAGGGGCGTCGGGCAGGTCCTGCGCGACAAAGCCCTGGTCCAGCAGCTGCTCGAACGGGATGCGCGTGGGATCGACCGCCTGGCGGCACAGCTCCTCGTCGCTGTCGGCAAAATGCGGCGCGGCAAAGGCGCTGTCGTAGCGCGCCATTTGGGCTGCCAGGTCGCGGAAGATCTGGGCATTGCTGCGCGCCTGGCCCAGCGGCGCAATGGCCGGGCGGTTGAGCAGCACATCGGTGTGGCCGTAGCTGGTGTGGATGTCCCAGTGCTCGAGCTGGCTGGTGGCGGGCAGCACATAGTCGGCATAGTCGGCCGTGTCGGTCATGAAGTGCTCCAGCACCACGGTGAACAGGTCCTCACGCGCAAAGCCCTGGACCACCTTGGCCGAATCGGGGGCGACGGCTACCGGGTTGCTGTTGTAGCAGAGGAGCGCTGCAATCTGCGGGCCGAACTCAGCACTGGCGGGCTTGAGCAACGCATCGCCAATCGTGCTCATGTTGATGGTGCGGGGCTGGCGCGCGCCCAAGAGCGCCGGCATCTGCAGCGCCCCCCGGCGTGCCGGGGCTGACGAGGAGCTCGACAGCAGCAGGCCGCCTGCGCGGTGGCGCCAGGCGCCCACGAGCGCTGGCAGGCAGGCGACCGCGCGCACGGCATTGCCGCCGCCGCGCGTGCGCTGCATGCCGTAGTTGAGGCGAATGGCCGCCAGCTCGGTCGTGCCGTAGTCGCGCGCCAGGCTGCGGATCTGCGCGGCATCAATGCCGCAGACCTGGGCGGCACGCTCGGGTGGCCACTGCAAGGCACGCTCCTTCAGCGCATCCCAGCCCAGCGTGTGCTGGGCGATGTAGTCGTGGTCCAGCCAGTCGTGGGTGATCAGCTCATGCATCAGTGCCAGCGCCAGCGCCGCGTCGGTGCCGGGCAGCAGCTGCAGGTGCTCATGGCATTTGTCGGCGGTCTCGCTCTTGCGCGGATCGATGCAGACCAGCTTGGCGCCATGGCGCTTGGCCTCCATCGCATAGCGCCAGAAATGCAGGTTGCTGCCAATGCTGTTGCTGCCCCAAATCAGGATCAGCCGGCTCTCGGCAAAGAACTGCACCCGCATGCCCAGCTTGCCGCCATAGGTGTGCAGCAAGGCCTCGGACCCCGCGCTGGCGCAGATGGTGCGGTCCAGCAGCGAGGCGCCCAGCTGGTGGAAAAAGCGCCGGTCCATGCTCTCGCCCTGCACCAGGCCCATGGTGCCGGCATAGCTGTAGGGCAGGATGGCCTGCGGATCGGTTTGCGCAATGCGGTGCAGCCGTTCGCTGATATCGGCCAGCGCCTCGTCCCAGCCCACCGGCTGGAACTGGCCGCTGCCCTTGGGCCCCACCCGCTTCATCGGCTGCAGCACCCGGTCGGCATGGTAGCTGCGCTCGGTGTATTTGCTCACCTTGGCGCAGAGCACGCCGCCGGTATGCCCATGCGCGGGGTTGCCGCTGACCTTGGTGGCCACGCCATCGACCACCGTGGTGACCAGCGAGCAGGTGTCGGGGCAGTCATGGGGGCAGGCCCCCAAAACGGTAGTGGTGGCAGCGGAAGTGGTCATGGCAGTGGCGGCGCCCAGAAGGGCGCAAAATCGGGGGGAGAGTTGTGCTGCACATGGTAGCGCCAGATGGCAGGGGCTGGGGTCGCGTGCAGCACGTTTTCGAGCGGGGCCCAGGCCCAGGCCCAGGGTTATTCCCAAGACATTTCAGCGCAGGGGCGCCCGGCTTTGCTGCACCATAGAGGGCTTGGCACGCCGCCCGCCAACACCTTGGCCCCCCAGGCGCCGCTAGACAGATACACCCCCATGTAGCCAACAGGATTTTCCATGAAGCTGATTGATTCCATCGTGGCCGAAGCGGCCAGCATCGCCCAGATCCGCAAAGACATCCACGCCCACCCGGAGCTGTGCTTTGAAGAGGTGCGCACGGCCGATCTGGTGGCAGCCAAGCTGACGGAATGGGGCATTCCGATCCACCGCGGCCTGGGAACCACCGGCGTGGTCGGCATCGTGCACGGCAAGGACGGCGGCGCCAGCGGCCAGGCCGTGGGCCTGCGCGCCGATATCGATGCGCTGCCGATGCAGGAGTCCAACACCTTTGACCACGCCAGCCGCCATGCCGGCAAGATGCACGCCTGCGGCCATGACGGCCACACCGCCATGCTGCTGGCCGCTGCCAAGCATTTCTCCAAGTTCCGCGATTTTGACGGCACGGTCTACCTGATCTTCCAGCCCGCCGAAGAAGGCGGTGGCGGCGCGCGCGAGATGATCAAGGATGGCCTGTTCGAGAAATTCCCGATGCAGGCGGTGTTTGGCATGCACAACTGGCCCGGCATGGCTGCGGGCAACATGGCCGTGAGCCCCGGCCCGGTGATGGCCTCCAGCAACGACTTCAAGATCACCATCACCGGCAAGGGCGGCCACGGCGCGATGCCGCACATGGGCAACGACCCCGTGCCGATCGCCTGCCAGATCGTGACGGCCTTCCAGACCATCATCACCCGCAACAAGAAGCCGCTCGATACCGGCGTGATCTCCGTGACCATGATCCACGGCGGTGAAGCCAACAACGTGATCCCCGACCGCGTGGAGCTGCAAGGCACGGTGCGCACCTTCCGCACCGAAGTGCTGGACCTGATCGAGTCACGCATGCGCCAGGTGGCCGAAGGCTGCTGCGCGATGAACAACGCCCAGTGCGAGTTCCACTTCAACCGCAACTACCCCGCCACCGTCAACAGCGCTCCCGAAGCCGAGTTCGCCCGCCAGGTGATGGTCGACATCATCGGCGCCGATAAGGTGAAAGCGCAAGAGCCCACGATGGGCGCCGAAGACTTCTCCTTCATGCTGCAAGCCAAGCCCGGCGCCTACTGCTTTATCGCCAACGGCGAAGGCGACCACCGCGCCATCGGCCACGGCGGCGGCCCCTGCACCCTGCACAACCCCAGCTACGACTTCAACGACGACCTGATCCCCCTGGGCGCCACCTACTGGGTAGAGCTGGCCACCAAGTGGCTGGCCCAAGCGAAGAAATAAGCGAAGCAAAGCAAGCAAAAAGCGCCCGAGGACACCCCGGGCGCTTTTTGCATTCGACACCCCATGTGCAACAGCCAACTCCAAAATCTGCACACCCGCCCCGGTATGCCGGAGCGGGCCCAAGAAGCAAGCGCAGCGCCCACGCCACCACCCCAACGCCGAGATAGGGCTTGAGACGAGGCGTCGCAGGCGCAGACAGTACGCCTGTACGGCAAGCCTGCGCAACGAAGGATCAGGCCCTATATCGGCGCCTCCGCAGGACTAACAGCCCAAAACTCAAAAACTCAGAACAGCGCCAGCCCAAGCATCAGATGAAATGAAACAGTCCGCCGGAGCGGGCTCAAGAAGCAAGCGCAACGCCCAACCCCACCACCCCAACGCCGAGATAGGGCTTGAGACGAGGCGTCGCAGGCGCAGACAGTACGCCTGTACGGCAAGCTTGCGCAACGAAGGATCAGGCCCTATATCGGCGCCCCCGCAGGACTAACAGCCCAAAACTCAAAAACTCAGAACAGCGCCAGCCCAAGCATCAGATGAAATGAAACAGTCCGCCGGAGCGGGCCCAAGAAGCAAGCGCAGCGCCCAACCCACCACCCCAACGCCGAGATAGGGCTTGAGACGAGGCGTCGCAGGCGCAGACAGTACGCCTGTACGGCAAGCTTGCGCAACGAAGGATCAGGCCCTATATCGGCGCCCCCGCACGATCGACAGCCCAAACCTCCAAAAAACAAACAAAACTCAGCACCCCAACGGAACGGCTTAGCCCTCAAGCGCCGCATAAAATCACATGGTCCGCCGGAGCGGGCTCAAGAAGCAAGCGCAACGCCCAACCCCACCATCCCAACGCCGAGAAAGGGTTTGAGACGAGGCGCGCAGGCGCAGACAGTACGCCTGTACGGCAAGGCTGCGCAACGAAGGATCAGGCCCTATATCGGCGCCACAGCACGATTAACGGTCAGAACACACGCCAGGGAAAAAGCCTCAACACCCCAACTGATCCGCCAGATCCAACAAATCACGACAGTGGTAGGTGTTGTCGGGTTGGGGGGTCACATCTTTGGGCTGGTTGGCTCCATACTCCAGCGGCCGTTCAACATAAGCCGTCTGCAACCCACACTGACGCGCCGCCGCCAAATCACTGTGATGCGCAGCGACCAGCATCACGGAAGCAGCCTCCACCCCAAAAACATCCGCCACACCCAGATAAGCCCGGGGATCGGGCTTGTAAGCCTGAAACACTTCGGCCGACAACACGCAATCCCAAGGCAGCCCGGCGTTCTTGGCCATGTGGGTGAGCAAGGCAATATTGCCGTTGGACAGCGGCGTAATGACAAAGCGGCTTTTGAGCCGCTGCAGGCCGGCAACGGCATCCGGCCAGGGCGCCAGCCGGTGCCAGACCCGGTTCAGGTCGGCACGCTCGGCCTCGGGCATGTCGCCCAGCCCAAACTGCGGCAGGATGCCATCCAGAATGCGGCGGTGCAGCGCATCCATGCGCGTCCAGCCCAGCTGGCCCTGGCGCACCAGGTCCATCGCGGGCTGGTAGCCCTTGCGCCAGGCCAGTGCAAAGGCATCGCCATCCACCTGGGGGTAGCGGGCGGCCATTTCGCGCGCGATGCTGCCGTGCCAGTCCACCACGGTGCCAAATACGTCAAACGCCAGAATCTGGGGGTGCGCTACAGCCATGGGTGGGTTTCCAACAAAGAAAAAACACCGCCGAGCATGCGCCAGCACGGGCAGGCGCCCTATCGCGAAGGTGTCAGCCGAGGGTTCTTTGAGAGCGCAGGCACAAAAAAAGCGCGATGTCTAGGACATCGCGCTTGGTGACTTAACTTTTTTAACCCGAATGGTTAACCAACTGGCGCTTCGATTTTAACGCAATTCGACAATTTTTAACTAATCTAATTGAATATTGTTGGTTTTTATCACGGGGCCGAGTTTGTTACGCTCGGACACGAGGAATTTTTCCATCTCGCTGCGGCTCGTCGGCGTCACTTCCAGTCCCATGTCTTCGAGGCGCTTGACGACGGCCGGGTCCTTCAACGTGGCCTGCAGCTGCTCGCTCAAGCGGTTCACCCGGTCCTCAGGCGTTGCCTTGGGGACGACCAGGCCCTGCCAGGCATAGGCCTCAAAGCCCTTCAGACCCTGCTCGTCGAGGGTGGGCACGTCCGGAAACACCTTGGAGCGCTGCGGCGTCGCAATGCCGATGGCGCGCAGCTTGCCCGCCTGGATGTTCTGAAAGCCGGCGACCGAGTCGACAAACATGAAGGGCACCTGGCCGCCCAGGACGTCCTGCACCGCAGGCGCCGCGCCCTTGTAAGGCACATGCACCAGGCTCAGCTTGACCTGCTCCTTGAAAATCTCGGTCGCCAGGTGGTGGGGCGAGCCGGCGCCGGGCGTTGCATAGCTGACGCCACCCTGCTGCGCCTTGGCCCAGGCAGTGAATTCGGCCAGGTTCTTGATCGGCAGCTTGGGGTTGACGACGAGGATCAGCGGAAAGCGCACCAGCATGCCCACCGCCGCAAAGTCCTTCTCAGCGCTGTAACTGAGCTTTTGGTACAGGTAGGCATTGGCCGCCAAGGTGCCGGTGTCGCCCGTCAGCAAGGTGTAACCATCGGGCTTGGCACGGGCGGCGTAATCGGCACCAATGTTGGTGGCCGCGCCAGGCTTGTTGAGGATGATGATCGACTGGCCCAGGGCCTTGGCCATTGGCTCGGCCACCACGCGGGCGACCACATCGGAGCCGCCGCCTGCCGCATAGGGCACGACCCATTCAATGGGACGCTCGGGGTAGGCGGCATGGCCAAGAGCGGGCAAGGCCAGCGCGGCGGCAGCCAGTAGCTGGCGCAGGGAAAAAGGGGTGGGCATGGTGTTGTCTCCTGTCAGTAATCTTTGTTGTCTCAGCTGCGCGGGGCTACGGGCGCCAGCCGGGGCCTGATGGCATTGTCCACCTGCCCCCAGCCCCTCACCTGTCGCTTACAGCGTACGCGCCGGCAGCATCTGGCCTTCGCAAGGGCCAAATCCGATGCGGGCAGCACCGGGCCGTTCGCACCAGCCGCGCAGCACCACGGCGTCGCCGTCTTCCAGCCAGGTGCGGGTCTCGCCATTGGGGAGGGTCAGCGGCTGCTTGCCGCCCACGGTCAGCTCGATCAGCGCGGCGGCCTGGTCCAGGCTCGGGCCGGACAAGGTGCCGGTGCCCAGCAGGTCACCGGGCTGCAGGTTGCAGCCGTTGACGGTGTGGTGGGCGACCAGCTGCGCCACGGTCCAGTAGGCATGGCGGTAGTTGGACTGGGTGATCTGCACCGCTGGCTGGCCGGCGGCGCGCATCTTGGACGTCTGCAGGTCCACGGCCAGCGCGATGTCGAAAGCGCCGGCATCGCGGTTGTGGGCGCTGTCCATATAGGGCAGCGGCTGCGGATCGCCTTCGGGGCGCGCAAAGGCGACGCGGTAGGGGGCCAGCGCCTCCAGGGTCACCACCCAGGGCGAGAGGGTCGAGGCAAAGTTCTTCGACAGAAACGGGCCCAGCGGCTGGTATTCCCAGGGCTGGATGTCGCGCGCCGACCAGTCATTGAGCAGGCACAGGCCAAACACATGGTCCTCGGCCTCGCCGATGCTGACGGGCTCGCCCAGCGCATTGGCTTGGCCCATGAAGATGCCCATTTCCAGCTCGATGTCCATGCGCGCGCTGGCCTTGACCGTCGGCACCGCGGCATCGGGCGCCTTGGTCTGGCCCACCGGGCGCTTGAACGGCGTGCCCGAGACCACGATGCTCGACGAGCGGCCATGGTAGCCAATGGGCACCCACTGGTAGTTGGGCAGCAAGGGGTTGTCCGGGCGGAACTGCTTGCCGATATTGGTCGCGTGGTGGATGGAGGTGTAGAAGTCGGTGTAGTCGCCAATCCGCGCGGGCAGGTTGTACTCGGCCTGCGCTTGCGGCACCAGGAAGCCCTGCCACTGCGCCTGCTCGGCCGCGCCCACGCGCAGGCCACGCGACAGCGCCAGGCGCAGTGCGCTCCAGGCCTGGGGGCCCAGCGCCATCAAGGCGTTGAGCGAAGCCTGCGCACCCGCCTCGGCGGCGCGCTGCGCATCACCCGTCAGACTGCCGCTGGCGGCCAGCGCCTGCAGGTCGACAATCTGGTCGCCAATGGCGACGCCGCCGCGCCAGGCCTCTTGGCTGCCTTGGCGGCGAAAGCTGGCAAAGGGCAGGTTCTGCAGCGGAAAATCGCTGCCAGCGGCCTGGGCGCTAGGAACCCAGCTTTGCAGCGCGGGGTCATGGGTTTCGTTGAGCAGGGTCATGCTTGATGTCTCCAAGTGGGGGAATCGCCTCAGGCTTTGCGCTGGGGCTTGAAATGCTTTTGCAGCCCTTGCCAGCAGCGGTAGTACTCATGCTGCAGCTGCACCGTCTCCAGCGCGTAGGCGGTGGGCTGGATAACGGCCGGGGTCTCGAACATAAAGGCCATCGTGTTGTCGATGTAGTGCGGCTTGTGCGTGTCGGCCTGGCTGGCTTTGTCGAAGGTATCGGCATCGGGCCCGTGGCCGCTCATGCAGTTGTGCAAGGAGGCGCCGCCGGGCACAAAGCCCTCGGCCTTGGCGTCGTAGGCGCCCTCGATCAGGCCCATGAACTCGCTGGCGAAATTGCGGTGGAACCAGGGCGGACGGAAGGTGTCCTGCGCCACCAGCACGCGCGGCGGGAAGATGACAAAGTCCAGCGCATCCACGCCGGGCAGCGCGGTGGGCGATTGCAGCACCAGAAAGATCGACGGATCGGGGTGGTCGTAGCTGATCGAGCCGATCGTGTTGAAGCGGCGCAGATCGTATTTGTAGGGCGCGTAGTTGCCATGCCAGGCCACCACATCGAGGGGCGAGTGGCCGATGTGCGCCGACCAGAAGTGGCCGCGCAGCTTGGCCACCAGCTCGAAGTCGCCCTCCTTGTCCTCGTAGGCGGCGACCGGCGTCTGGAAATCACGCGGGTTGGCCAGGCCGTTGGAGCCGATCACGCCCAGGTCGGGCAGCTTGAGCAGCTCGCCGTAGTTCTCGCAGATATAGCCGCGCGCCGTACCGTCGAGCAGGGTGACGGCAAAACGCACCCCCCGGGGCACCACGCAGATCTCTTGCGGCTCCACCTCCAAGGTTCCCAGCTCGGTGGCAATCTGCAGCCGCCCTTGCTGGGGCACGATCAGCAGCTCGCCATCGGCGTTGTAGAAGTAGCGCCCCTCCATGCTGCGGTTGGCCGCATACAGGTGGATGCCGCAGGCGGCATTGCCGGCCATGCTGACGATGCCCTGCAGAAAATCGCAGGGCGCATCGGGCAGTGGCAGCGGATCCCAACGCAGCTGGTTGGGCGGCGTGGGCACCTCGTCAAAGCCGCCAGTGACATGGCTTTGCCAGCGCGGCAGGGCCAGCGGCGCAAAGGGCTCATGCATGGCGCCGGGGCGGATGCGGTAGAGCCAGCTGCGGCGGTTGCTGTGGCGTGGCGCAGTAAAGGCCGTGCCCGACAGCTGCTCGGCATACAGGCCCAGCGGCGCGACCTGCGGCGAATTGCGCCCCACAGGCAGCGCGCCCGGCTCGGCCTCGGTCGCCCATTCGTTGGCAAAACCTGTCATATAGTGCCGGGGCTCGGCGTTCAAACTGCGCATGCATGTCTCCTTTCAGTCGTTGTTGGGGCGGGTGTGCCGGCCGTGCAGACCTGGCGGTGAAGCGATCACTAGGAATCCCTAGGGAAAATACTGGACGTGGGCGTGCCCTGGGCGCTTCCGCAAAGCGGGGCTCCGTGACATAGTCGCGGTAGCTGTTTTCCCAGCCAGCATTGATACAAAACCAAGGAGACGCGTTGAACACGCCGCTGGACCGTACCTATACCCACCGCCTGCATGCACTGGCCAAAGTCACCGACCGCACCACCCAGATGGTGTACGAGGAAGAGGTGGGCATTCCTATCAGCGAGGCCCGCTGCCTGGCAGCCATTGGCGCGTTCCATCCCCTGTCGGTCAATGACCTGGCGATGCGCGCCAACCTGAACAAGGCCCAGGCCAGCCGCTCCACCCAGGCACTGGTCGAGCAGGGCCTGGTGCTCAAGCAAGCCAGCGAAGTCGATGGACGCGGCGTGGTGCTCAGCCTCACGCCCAAGGGCTGCGAATGCTGGGAAAAAGTGATGGTGGTCATCGCCCGCCGCAATGAAGAGATTCTCTCGGCGCTGACGATCGACGAGCGCGAGCAGCTCAGTGTGCTGCTCGACCGCCTGCTGCAGCACGCGCGCCAGACCAGCCTGCCCGATTAGCGCCGCCCTGCGGCCCGCAGGGCTGCATGCACGGCGCCGCAGCGGCTGCGTCCGCCGCAGGCATGCATGCAGCCTGGCCGTCATGCAGCGGCCTCCGGCTCGGCCACGGCATCGGCCTGCGTCTGGTAGAGCGAGGCCACGTTCTGGTCAATCGCGCCAAACAGGCTGTGGCCGTCCTTGCCCTTCATCTCGATGCGCACCGTGTCGCCAAACTGCATGAAGCCGGTGGTGCTCTTGCTTTTTTGCAGCACTTCCATGCTGCGCTTTTCGGCAATGCAGCCGTAGCCCTTGGGCCAGTCCATGCGGCCGTGCTTTTCGGCGCCGCTGTTGCTGACGGTGCCGCTGCCCAGCACGGTGCCGGCGCGCAGGTGGCGCGTCTTGGCGGCATGGGCGATCAGCTGGCCAAAGTGAAAATCCATCTCCGGGCCCGCATCGCACATGCCGACCTTGCGGCCGTTCCAGCTGGTCTGCAAGGCCAGGTGCACCTTGCCGCCGCGCCAGGCGTCGCCCAGTTCATCGGGGGTGATGGCCACCGGGCTGAAGGCCGTCACTGGCTTGCTCTGCACCAGGCCCGCGCCCTTGTCCTGCTCGGCCGCCTGCAGCTGGCGCAGGCTCACCGGGTTGGCCAGCATCAGCAGGCGCACGCTGTCGAGCGCATCTTCGGGGCTGCTGTCTTGCTTCACATCGCCGGTGATGACGGCCAGCTCGGCCGAGAAATCAATGCCCATGGCCTCGCTGGCCACGACGATGTCGTCGCAGGGGCCGATGAAGGCGTCGCCCGCGCCTTGGTGGACCAAGGGATCGGTCTTCAGCGCAGCGGGCAAATCCTCGCCCGGAGCCTGGCGCAGCAAGGCCACATGGCTCAGGTAGGCGGCGCCACAGAGCCACTGGTAGGCGCGCGGCAGCGGTGCCATGCACTGGGCGGAGTTGAAGTCAAAACTGTGGCGCGCGCGGTCAGCATTGAGCGCGTCGTACAGATCCTGCAGCTGGGGGGCGTAGAAATACCAGTCGTCGAGCACCTGCTGGAGGCGGTGCGCAATTCCGGAGGCGTAATGGGCCGTGCGCAGGTCGCGCGAGACAACGACCAGCTGGCCGTCGCGCGATCCGTCTTTATAGCTTGCAAGCTTCATACCGGTGTCTCACAGTCAAACATGCCTCTATCGTGCCAGATTGCCCCCGGGCTGGGTGCTTGGCGCAGCCCTTGCACATGCCGATGGCCATGCTTTATGCCGCCAAATTACGATTAGTAAAATGCATTCCTTTTTTTTAGAATACCTTAAACTACCGCCATGGACAAGGATCGTGCAGGCATTCAGTCAGTCGAGGTGGGATTTGCGCTGTTGCAGGCGCTGGTGGAGGCCCGTGGGCCGCTGGCACTCAAAGACCTGGCGCAGGCCGCTGCGATGCCGGCAGCCAAGGCCCACCGTTATCTGGTGAGCTACCAGCGCAGCGGCCTGGTCAAGCAGGAGGCGGCCACCTCGCGCTACGACCTGGGCCCGATGGCCTTGCAGCTGGGGCTGGCGGCACTGCGCCGCAGCGATGCGGTGCGGCTGGCGCGCGAGCGCATGCCCGATTGGCTCGACCGCCTGGGCCACACGGTGGCGCTGGCCGTCTGGGGCAACCATGGCGCCACCATCGTGCACTGGGAGGAGCCGCCCCACGGCACCACCGGCCACCTGCGCCTGGGCGATGTGATGCCGCTGCTCTCATCGGCTACCGGGCGCTGCTTTGGCGCCTGGCTGCCCGCCGCACGGACCGAAGCCGCCCTGGAGCGCGAGCTGGCCCAGGCGCGCCTGGCCGGGCGCAGCGACCTGCCCCAGACCGCCGCCGCCGCGCACCAGCTGTTCGCCCAGGTGCGCAGCCAGGGCACCGCCTGCGTGGTCGACACCCTGCTGCCCAGCGTGGTCGCACTGTGTGCGCCTGTCTTCGATGCGCGCGGCCAGTTGGTGCTGGGCATCACCAGCCTGGGCACGCAGGCCACATTCGACCCCGCCCCCCAAGGCGCGATCGCCCAGGGCCTGCAGACCATCGCCGCCCAGCTCTCGCACGCGCTGGGTTACAGCGGCACTGAACCAGGCGGTCAGGCCCTGCAGCCAACCTAATCCAGCTGCCCTGTGGGCCTGCGCAGCAGGCACTACACTGGGCGTCTCATGCGCCAACGCCCCCTCATCCTGCTGACTTTTGCCGTGCTGGCCGCCCATGGGCTGCTGCTGGCCTGGCCCGGGGTGCAGGAGGCGCTGAGAAAGGCGCGCATCACCGGCAGCACCCCCAAGGAGCTGCGCTTTGAGGTGCGCCAAATAGCCCCACCGCCCCCGGCTGCCGTGCCGCCTGCACCCACGCCGGCCTCCAGGCCCAGCGTGGCGCAAGCGGCGCCTGCCGCCCCCCGGCCCCAGGTCCAAAAAGCGCCGCCAGAACAGACGCCCGCCAGCCGCGCGAGTGTGGGCCCCAAGTTCCGGGAAGCGTCCACCGAAAAACCAGCCACCTCGGAGGCAGCGCCCACCACAGAAGCCGACGCGGCACCCACTGCCCCTTCGGCTCTGGACCAACTGCTCGCATCCGGCGAAGCGAGCCCCGCGCCCATGCCGGAGCCCATCCCCGGCTCTGCGGCCGATCTGCAGCCGCTCCATGCCGTTGCAGACCAGGGCGATGCCAATCCCAGCGCCAGTCCATCCACCTCGGAGGCCAAGGCCGAGACGGAGGCGCCCAGTGCTAGCGCCAGCGAACCCGCGCCCGCGATAGGCATTGGCAGCCCCGGCTATGCCGGCCCGCTGCCAGCGATCAAGCTGCCGCCCTCGGCGCGGCTGCAGTTCCAGGCCAAGGGCTCGGCCAAGGGCTTCCAGTATTCGGCCAAGGCGCAGCTGACGTTCAAGTCCGATGGCCAGCGCTACCAGGCCGAGCAGGAGGTGTCGGCCTTTTTGATGGGCAGCCGCAGCCAGACCAGCAGCGGGCTGATTACGCCCCACGGCCTGGCGCCCCAGCGTTTTGTCGACAAGGCGCGCAAAGAGCGCAGCGCCGAGCTCGATGCCCCGGCAGCCCGTATCCGCTACAGCGACGGCGACGAGCCCCAGGCCGTGAGCGCTGGCGTACAAGACCGGCTGTCGATCTTTTTGCAGCTCTCGAGCATGGTGGCGGCCAACCCCGAGCGCTATGCGCCGGGCAGCACGGTGGCGATCAACGTGACCAGCGCGCGCAGCGCCGAGGTCTGGACCTTTGTCGTCGACGGCCCCGAAACGCTGGATCTGCCCGCCGGGCCCACCCCCAGCTTGCGCCTGACGCGCCAGCCGCGCAAGGGCCAGGACCAAACGGCCCATCTCTGGCTGGCCCCGTCGCTGCAGTACCTGCCGGTGCGCATCCGCCTGTCCCAGTCCAATGGCGATTTTGCCGATCTGCAACTGCAGGCGGCAACGGTGGACAGCCCGCCTTGAACCGCCGCGCTGCGCGGCTTTGTACGACAAAGCCTGCGCGATACGTCCCTGATTTGCGACGTTTGGCCGTAAAAAGGGCGCCAATTGCCAGGAATGCCATCAAAACCTGCTACAACGGACATGTGGACGCAGACTTGCAAATCCGCAAACTGCCACCACCTGCACTTCACAAGGAGGAACATCATGCAAATGATTTACGACTCGGACTCTTTTGTGGTGTTGCACCTGACGCCAGAGCTGCCCCTGTCCAACGATGGTGCTTCCGTCACCAACCCCACCGTTACCGAGCCGCTGCGCCATCTGCAGCGCCAGGGTTTTGAGATTGTGGACAAGCGCAGCGGCAAGGAGCTGTACCTCGATGGTGCCTGGGCAGAAATGTTCCACCAGCAAATCCAGGCCTGGCAAGCCAATGCGCCGACGGAAGAAGAAGTCGAGGCCACACTGGACCGCTATACCGGCCTGGCCCAGCAACCGGTGATCGTGCACTAAACGCCGCACCTCTCGCCCCCCATCCCCGCTGTTTGCGTACCCTCCAGGCGCAAACAGTTTTTTTTGCCCAAAAGCGGCGGCGACGCTTGACTTAGAGTGCGCTCTAACTTCGACAATGCCTGCATGGAACCACCCCTCAGCATTGAAGAAGCATCGCAACGCACCGGGCTGAGCGCCCACACCTTGCGCTATTACGAACGCATTGGCCTGATTGCCGCCGTAGCGCGTGCGGCCGGCGGCCAACGCCGCTATGCCGCAGCAGACCTGGCCTGGCTCGCCTTTCTGACCCGCCTGCGCACCACCCGCATGCCCATCCAGAAGATGCGCCTGTTCGCCCAGTTGCGCAGCACCGGCGATGCCACCGTGCCAGCGCGGCGCGCCATGCTGCAAACGCACCTGGCCGAGGTGCAGGCCGAAATCACCGCGATGCAGCAAGCCGCCCAGGCGCTGCAAGACAAGATTGCCCACTACCTGGCGCTGGAAAGCGCGGACTCTGCGCCGCCCCGCAAAAACGCCGCTCCAAAGAAGGACCCGAACCATGGCTGAAACCTCCCGCTACCAACGTGGCCTGGACAAGCTGCGCGAGATAGATGGCCATGCCGGCGAACAGGTGGTGGCCAGCCTGGCCGGTATCGCGCCTGACTTTGCGGATTACCTGATCGAATTCCCCTTTGGCGACATCTACAGCCGCCCGGGGCTGGACCTCAAAAGCCGCGAGATAGCCACGGTGGCCGCCCTCACCGCGATGGGCCATGCGGCACCGCAGCTGAAGGTGCATATCCAGGCGGCACTGAATGTGGGTTGCAGCCAGCAGGAGGTGGTGGAGATCATCATGCAGATGGCCGTCTATGCCGGGTTTCCGGCCGCGCTCAATGGCCTGTTTGTGGCCAAGGAGGTGTTTGCGCAGCATCCTGCACCTGGCGCCTGATCAGCGGAAGAACCCCGACGGCGTCTGACCGAACTGGCGCTTGAACATGGTGGCAAAGGCGCCCGGGCTGTCATAGCCCAGCGCCAGCGCCACATCGATCACCTTCTGGCCCTGTGCCAGCCGCTCCAGCGCCTGCAGCAGCCGCGCCTGCTGGCGCCAGCGGGCAAAGCCCATGCCGGTGTCGCGCAGAAAGAGGCGCTGCAAGGTCTTGGGGTCCACCTCGAAAAAACGCGCCCAATCAGCCAAGGTGGCCTGATCGTCGGGCTTGCGCTGGATATGCCCGCAGATGCGCTGCAGCCGCGGGTCGGCCGGGCTGGGCAGGTGCATCGGCAGCACCGGCAGCGCCTGCAGCTCGTCGAGCAGCAGCCGCATCAAGCGGCCATCGCGTGAATCGGGCGCGTAAGGGATGTCGATCTGCATCGCCGCGCGAATCAGCTCGCGCAGCAGCGGCGAGATGCCCACGACCTGCGCCTGTTCGGCCAGACCGGGCGCGGCATGGGGGCGCACAAACAGGCTGCGCATGCGCACCTCGCCGATATGGCGCACCTGGTGCTCGGTACCCGCCGGCATCCAGATGCCACGCGTGGGCGGCACGATCCACTGGCCGCCGTCGGAGGCGACCAGCATCACGCCATGCACCGCATGGATGAGCTGGTGGTGGAAAGGGTGGCGGTGCGTGCCGGTGCTGCTGCCCGGCGCGTAATCGGTGGCATGGCAGGCGATGGGCACAGGGCTGCGCTCCATCTCCTCCAGCGTCTGGAAGTAGTAAGGCATCAAATGTCCGTTTTGCGAAGACTTTAGCCCAAAATGCGCAAGACAGGCAAATGGCCCGGCCCTAGCATGGCGGCTTTGTCTTGAACCGCACAGGCCCATGCCGCCATGAACTCCTCCCTCGCCGCCCATCCCGCCCAGCGCCAAGCTGCCCCGCCCCGCACCGCCTTTGGCGTGCTAGGTGCCATCAGCACCGCCCACATGGTCAACGACATGATGCAGTCGCTGATCCTGGCGCTCTACCCCATCTTGCAGGGCAACTTCCAGCTCAGCTTCAGCCAGATCGGCTTTATCACCCTGGTCTACCAGGTCACCGCCTCGCTGCTGCAGCCGCTGGTGGGCCTCTACACCGACAAGCGCAGCACGCCCTATTCGCTGCCGCTGGGCATGTGCTTTACCTTGGGCGGTCTGCTGCTGCTGGCCTTTGCGCCCAACTACAGCACGGTGCTGGTAGCCGCCGCCCTGGTAGGCACGGGCTCGTCGATCTTCCACCCCGAATCCTCGCGCGTGGCCCGCATGGCTTCGGGCGGCAAGCATGGCATGGCGCAGTCGCTGTTCCAGGTGGGTGGCAACACCGGCACGGCGCTGGGCCCGCTGCTGGCCGCAGCGGTGATCGTGCCTTTTGGCCAGCGCAGCATTGCCTGGTTTGGCCTGGCGGCGCTCGGCGGCATTGCGCTGCTGGCCTGGGTGAGCCGCTGGTACGCCGTGCAGCACCGCGCGGCCAAAGGCGCGCGCACCCCGGTGGCCAATGGCCTGCCGCGCTCGCAGGTGCTGGGCGCCGTGGGCGTACTGCTGGTACTGATCTTCTCCAAATACTTCTACATCGCCAGCCTCTCGAGCTACTACACCTTCTACCTGATGGCGCACTTTGGCGTGGGCGTGCAAAACGCGCAGCTGCTGCTGTTTGTCTTTTTGCTGGCCTCCGCCGTGGGCACGGTGGTGGGCGGCCCGATTGGCGACCGCATCGGCCGCAAGCCCGTGATCTGGGCCTCGATCCTGGGTGTGGCGCCGTTCGCGCTGATCCTGCCTCACGCCAGCCTGGCCTGGACGGTGGTGCTCACCATCATCATCGGCCTGGTGCTGTCTTCCGCGTTCTCGGCCATCCTGGTCTACGCGCAGGAGCTGATTCCCGGCAAGATCGGCATGGTCTCGGGCCTGTTCTTTGGCCTGGCCTTTGGCATGGGCGGCCTGGGCGCCGCCGTGCTGGGCGTTATCGCCGACCGCAGCGGTATCGAACAGGTCTACGCGATGGCCGCCTACCTGCCGCTCTTGGGCATGGTCGCCATCTTCCTGCCCAAGGTGCCGCAGCGCTGATGCCCGTCTGAGAACCTGTTCAAAGCAGCCTGAAAACACCAACGCCCGGTCTTGCGACACGGGCGTTCTTCGTTAGGGGGCAAGGCGCCAGGTTCAGCCCCTGCTTCAGGCTTAGCCGCAGGCACCCACTGCACCACAGGAGGTGCAGTACTCGCAGCCATCTTTGCGGATCACCGCATGGGCGCCGCATTCGTTGCACTTTTTCCCAGCCATGGTCTGCATCGCCTGGCTCACCACGGGGGCGGGCACGGCCGGGGTCAGGGTGGAGTGGCTGATACCTGGCAGGTTCTGCTGGCGGCGGCGCTCCAGGATTTGCTGCACCGCGTAGGCGATGGCGGACACTTCCGAGTCATGCCACATCGGCACATGGGTGCCATCGGCGCGCTGGTAGGTACCCAGGCGCACGGGGCCCCGGTCCCAGGCGACCTTGCGCATGTCGGCCAGCGCACGCTCAAGGAAACCACCGCGCGCGGCCAGCGACAGCAGGCGCATGCTGGAGGTAATCCACTGCTGCGACTCGCCGCTCTGGCCCACCGGCATGAAGAACTCCACCGCGCGGTCCACCATGCTCTTGCCGTCGGCGCTGGGCACCGGCAGGAAGGAGACGATGATGTAGAGGCGCTGCTGGCCTTCCTGCGTCCAGTACTCGACCTTGTCGGCCACGGCGCTGAGCTCGCCCTCGGGGCGGCGCTCGATCACCAGCTTCATCGGGTCCACGACCGCCGCTGCCGGGGCCTTCTCGGCGGCTGGGGCCTCGGGCTTGGCGGCCGGCGTGGTCTCCAGCACCGCACCCAGAATGCTGTTGGGGCGGTAGGTGGCCAGGCCCTTCAGATTGGCGCGCCAGGCCTGCAGGTACAGGTTCTTGAAGTCCTCGTAGGGATAGTCGGCAGGGATGTTCACCGTCTTGGAGATGGCGGTATCCACATAGGGCTGCACGGTTTCCATCATCGCCAGGTGCTCGGTGGCCGACATCTCCAGCGCCGAGACAAAGTAGGCAGGCAGCTGCTCCACATCACCGCCCAGCTCGCGGTACAGGCGCCAGCTGTGGTCCTCGACCTGGTACTGGCTCTTGCTTCCATCGGCCTCGCGCTTGTTGCGCGTGTAGGTCCAGGAGAAGGCTGGCTCGATGCCATTGGAGGCATTGTCGGCAAAGGCCAGCGAGACGGTGCCGGTGGGCGCAATCGACAGCAGGTGGCTGTTGCGGATGCCGTGTTTTTGGATGTCGTCCTGGATGTCCTGGGGCAGGCGGCTGGCAAAGGTGCCCTTGGCCAGATAGCCCTTGGCATCGAACTTGGGGAAAGCACCCTTCTCTTTGGCCAGGCCGACCGAGGCGCGGTAGGAGGCATCGCGCATGCATTCGGCAATGCGTTTGGCCATGTCACGGCCTTCCTGGTCGGAGTAGCGCAGGGTCAGCATCGTCAAGGTATTGCCCATACCGGTAAAGCCCACACCAATGCGGCGCTTGGCGGCCGACTCCTCGCGCTGCTGCTCAAGCGGCCAGAAGGTGGCATCCAGCACATTGTCCAGCGCACGCACCTGGGTGGCCACGACCTGCTCGAAGCTGTCGAAATCAAAGCTCGGCAGGCCGCCAAAGCCAAAGGGGTTGCGCACAAAGCGGGTCAGGATGATGGGGCCCAGGTCGCAGCAGCCGTAGGACGGCAGCGGCTGCTCGCCGCAGGGGTTGGTGGCGGCAATGCGCTCGCAGTAGCGCAGGTTGTTGTCGTCGTTGATGTGGTCGAGGAACAAAATGCCCGGCTCGGCAAAATCATAGGTCGAGGTCATGATCGTGTCCCACATCGCCCGGGCACGCACCGTCTTGTAGACCCACTGGCCGTCATCCCGCAGCACCGCGCCTTCGGCGCGCAGCTTGGCATTGGGCTTGCCGCTGTGCACCAGCTGCCAGTCGGCATCGTCCACCACCGCCTGCATGAAGGCATCGGGCACACCCACCGACACATTGAAGTTGTTCCAGCGGCCCGGCGTGCGCTTGGCGGTGATGAACTCCATCACATCGGGGTGGTCGATGCGCAGCACGCCCATTTGCGCGCCCCGGCGTGCGCCGGCCGATTCCACCGTCGAGCAGCTCTGGTCAAACACATTGATATAGCTGCAAGGGCCCGAGGCCATCGAGGCCGTACCCTTGACCTCGGCGCCCCGGGGGCGGATGCGCGAGAAGTCATAGCCCACCCCGCCGCCGCGCCGCATGGTCTCCGCCGCTTCGCGCAGCGCCTCGTAAATGCCGGGGTAGCCTTCGTCGTCAAAGCCCTGGATACAGTCGCCCACCGGCTGCACAAAGCAGTTGATCAAGGTGGCCTGGATGTCGGTACCGGCGGCCGACATGATGCGGCCCGCGCCAATGGCGCCGGCATGCAGGTTGGCGTAGAACCTGGCTTCCCATTCGGCCTGCAGCTCGGGCTTTTCCACCGCCGCGAGCGCGCGTGCGACGCGGCTGTACAGGTCTTCGATGCTGGACTCATCACCCTTGAAGTACTTCTCCTTGAGCACATCCAGGCTGATGGCCTGGGGTGCCTGGGCAGCCAGGGCCTGGGGAGACGGGGTGATGGTGTCGCGTTTCATCTGTTAAATCCTCAAAAAATCGGTCGTGTGCCCGCAGATCACGGCGATGGCCGCCCCTGGGGCAGCACTGGCGCCAGACGACCCGCACCCCGGCCCCATGCAGCGGGACATGGCGCTCGGGCATGCCCACGGTCAGGGCGGCAGTTTGGTGAAATCGATAGGCCAATCCAAACTCACTTGGGGTTGGAGACCAACTGCCAATCTACCCCCAATTGCCGAACATGAAAACCACGAAACCACCCTTGTGGTGTGGCTGCATACCCGCTTGGACTGATTGCGGAAATGCCGTGCTGCCAACGCCTGGAAAGCGAGGAAGCGCTTATCCACCATCCTTTTCAAAGCCGCACGGGTTCTGGTCGATGTCTTTGATTTTCTGCAGTTTTCCGGGTCAGCTGCTTGCCCAGATGACCACAGGATGACAGAACAATAAATTTATAATCTTGACGTTTATTTACAAAGTCGGAACCTCGTTTTACCAGGGTATAAAACCAAATCCCGACTGGGGAACTCCCCAAGGGATCCTCGGCAAAAATCCCTGCCATGGTCTGAATGCGGGCTCGGGCGATCCGCTGCGTTGCCTTCCTTGTCAATAGCTCGCTATTGACTGCGAAAGACGCCTTGCGCCTCATCCCGATCCGCATCCATCCCATTGGGCGAGGGTTTTACCGAGGATCCCGGGCCAACGCTGCGACAATGGCAGGTTATGACCAACGCTTACATCCTCACTCTCTCGTGCCCTGATCGCCGGGGGCTGGTCCACGCGGTATCCGGATTCCTGCTGGAGCACGGCAGCAATATTGAAGAAGCCGCCCAGTTCAACGACCCGGCCACTGGCCTGTTTTTCATGCGCGTGCGCTTTGCCAGCACCGGCGCTGCCAGCCAGCTGCGCGAAGACCTGGATGCCTTTGCAAAGCCTTTTGAGATGCACTGGCGCCTGCATGCGGCCGATGAAAAAATCAAGACCGTCATCATGGTCAGCCGCCAGGGCCATTGCTTGAACGACCTGCTGTTCCGCTGGAAGGAAGGCCTGCTGCCGATCGACATCCGCGCCATCGTCAGCAACCACCGCGATTTCTACCAGCTGGCGGCCAGCTACAACATCCCCTTCCACCACATCCCGGTGACGGCGGCGACCAAGGCCCAGGCCGAGGCCAAGCAGTTCGAGATCATCGAGGCCGAAGGCGCCGAGCTGGTCGTGCTGGCGCGCTACATGCAGGTGCTCTCCAACGACCTGTGCAGCAAGCTGTCGGGCCGTGCGATCAATATCCACCACAGCTTCCTGCCCAGCTTCAAGGGTGCCAAGCCCTACTACCAGGCCCATGACCGGGGCGTGAAGCTGATTGGCGCCACCGCCCACTATGTGACGGCCGACCTCGACGAAGGCCCGATCATCGAGCAGGATGTGGCCCGCGCCTACCACACCGACACCGTCGAAGACCTGACCGCCCGCGGCCAGGACACCGAGAGCCAGGTGCTGGCCCGCGCAGTGAAGTGGCACAGCGAGTACCGCGTGCTGATGAACGGCCACAAGACGGTCATCTTTCGCTGATGCCCCCCCGGGGCGCTGCCGGCAGGCGGTTGCCCCGGTGACCGGCACGCTGCCCGCAACTTGCTACAGTGTGGGCATGAGCCAGGTTGACCTCTCCACCCCCCCAGCGGCCTTGACCGAGCGCGCAGAACGCCAGCGCGAAGTCGTGGCCGCCCTGCGCAAGCTGCTGCCCGACGACTGCCTGCTGTGGCACGACGAGGACACCACACCCTATGAATGCGATGGCCTGACGGCCTACCGCCAGCGCCCGCTGGTAGTAGCGCTGCCCGAGACCTATGCCCAGGTGCAGGCGGTGCTGCAGGCCTGCCATGCGCTGCAGGTGCCCGTGGTGGCGCGCGGCGCAGGCACCGGCCTGTCCGGCAGTGCACTGCCGATTGCGCTGGGCGTGACCCTGTCGATGGCGCGCTTCAACCAGATCCTGCACATCGACCCGGCCGCCTGCACGGCGGTGGTGCAATGCGGCGTGCGCAACCTGGCCATCAGCGATGCTGCGGCACCCTACGGCCTCTATTACGCGCCTGATCCATCAAGCCAGATTGCCTGCACCATTGGCGGCAATATTGCCGAGAACTCCGGCGGTGTGCACTGCCTCAAATACGGGCTCACGGTGCACAACGTGCTGCAGATCAAGGGCTTCACCGTCGAGGGCGAGCCCATCGAGTTTGGCAGCCAGGCGCTGGATGTGCCGGGTTACGACCTGCTGGCCGCGGTGATCGGCAGCGAGGGCATGCTGGCCGTGGCCACCGAGGTGACGGTCAAGCTCATTCCCAAGCCGCTGCTGGCGCGCTGCATCATGGCCAGCTTTGACGATGTGCGCAAGGCGGGCGATGCGGTGGCCGCCGTGATTGCCGCCGGCATCATCCCGGCCGGGCTGGAGATGATGGACAAGCCAATGACTGCTGCCGTCGAGGACTTTGTGCATGCCGGCTATGACCTCAGCGCCGAAGCCATCTTGCTGTGCGAGAGCGACGGCACGCCCGAAGAGGTGGCCGAAGAGGTCGCCCATATGAGCCAGGTGCTGCGCGCCGCAGGCGCCACCGCCATCAGCATCAGCCAGGACGAAGAAGAGCGGCTGCGCTTTTGGAGCGGCCGCAAGAACGCCTTCCCCGCCAGCGGCCGCATGAGCCCAGACTATATGTGCATGGACTCGACCATTCCGCGCAAGCGCCTGGCCGATATCCTGCTCGCCATCCAGCAGATGGAGAAAAAGTACCAGCTGCGCTGCGCCAATGTCTTCCATGCCGGCGACGGCAACCTGCACCCGCTCATCCTGTTCGATGCCAACGACCCCGACCAGCTGCACCGCTGCGAGCTGTTTGGCGCCGACATTCTGGAGACCAGCGTTGCCATGGGCGGCACCGTCACCGGCGAGCATGGCGTGGGCGTGGAAAAGCTCAACAGCATGTGCGTGCAGTTCTCGGCCGAGGAGAACGCGCAGATGCTGGCCTTGAAAGCCGCATTTGACCCGCAGGGCTCGCTGAACCCCGGCAAGGTGATCCCGACCCTGAACCGCTGCGCCGATTACGGCAAGATGCTGGTGCGCGCGGGCAAGCTGTCCCATCCCGATCTGCCACGCTTTTAAGCCGCTGCAGGCGTACCGCCATGTCCGCCCTTCGCTGACAGGCGGTACAGCCACGCCCAGGCACAGTCAAGGCAGATCCATGACTGCAAAGGACTGCCTTGAAAAACCACACCCCCACCCTGAGTGCCGCCGTGCTCTGCGCCGCGCTGCTGTCGGCTACTGCGGCCCATGCGCAGCACCCCGCGCTGCAAAAAGCAGGTGATGTGCAGTATGTCTGCGGCGGCATTGGCATTGATGAATCGACCGCGATGCGTGCGGCGATGAAGGACTACCCGCTGTCGCTGCTGTTTGCGACCAAGTCGGGCGACTACCTCGCAAAGATCCAGGTGGTGATTGCCGATGGCAAGGGGCAGGAAGTGGCGCAGTTCCAGGCCCAAGGGCCCGTCTGCCTGCTGCGCCTGGACAGCGGTCGCTACACAGTCAAGGCCAGCGCCGATGGCGGCAAGACGATCGACCAGGGTGTCGAGGTGGGGCCAGCCGGTACGCCCGGCAAGACACTGGACTACCGCTTCTGATCGATCAGACGGCAGGGCCCAGGCTGCCGGAGATCGCACTGATACGGCCCTGGCCGTCCAGATCGGCAACGATGCGGTGTGGGCCATGCTGGCCGGTGATGCGCGAGCCCGTCTCCTGCACGCTGAAGCCCTTGGCCGGCAGGTAGTGCTGCAGCAGCACACGGTGGTCCAGCTCGAAATCGCTGATCAGTTGCGACACGACGGTCGGCACACGTTCGGGCTGGGGCGCGGTCGTGGGCAGGCCATGGTCGGGATCGATCAGCGCCAGCAAGATGCCCTCGCCATAGTTGCCCAGGTAGTAGCCAGCGCTGTTGTCGGCGCCAGCGGCAATCAGGCCGATCACATGCAGGTCTTCCTGGCGCAGCGCGGTGCGCGGCTCGGTGAACAGCGCCAGGTTCTTGGCCGCGCCAAAGCCTTGCAGCTGGCGTGCCACTTCGGTAAAGGCGGGCGCCACCTCGGCCTGGGTATGGGCCCAGATCCACAGCCAGGTGCCTGATTGGAAGGAGTAGGAGCCCAGCACCTGCATGCGAAAACGCAGGTCATCGCCAAAGGCGATCAGGCCCTGGGCCGTATCGGCCGACCAGGGGCGGTCACCCACCCTCTCGGCAAAATCGAGTTGGCGGTCCCAGGCCATGCCGGCATAGGCGGACAGCGCCTCGCGCAGTGCGGGATCGGCAATGGACGGAGGGACTTCGGCTTCACGGGCCGCTGCGGCCTCGAACAGATCGGCCTGCGGGCTGGGCGCTGCCTCGGCTGCTAGATGGGCAGCGGGTGCTGCGGGCACATCGCCAGCGCTGGGCGTGCCGACCAAGGGCGCAGCCAGCTCGGCCGCCGGGTCAAAGGCCGGCTCACGCGTGCCGCGCGCAGGCTCCTGCGGCGTACCGCCTGCCGCTGCGGCGGGGTGCGGGGTCGGGGTTTCAGCGGGGGCAGCCGTTGGCGCAGAGGGGCTCAGCCAGCCAAACAGTTTTTGCCACAATCCCATGGTGTTGATTCTCCTGCGGTAGCGGCACGCCCCATGCGCCCCAAGCGTCAAAGACCACAGCTTTGGGCCTATTGACGCTCAAAATGGGCACCTGCGCGCACCCATCGCCGCTTTGCTGCTATCAGTATAGGTGCAAACCACCATACCCCTGTTTTGCAGTTGCAACGGGGTGTAGGTCCACTACTGTACAGGAAGGGCTGGGCCGCTGCCCAAAAAACCGGCCCTCGCCTACCAGCACCCGCCACGCCAGTGGGGCTCAGTTCAGCGCCATGCTCAGACGGCGGCGGTAGCTGCTGAGCAATGCACCCACCTCGTCCTCCTGCTTGCTGGCCTTGCCCGTCAGCGCAATGCCGCCGGCCGTAGTGCCGGGCACCGTGTCTGCGGCCTTGGGCTTGGGCGGGGTCAGCAGCTCCAGGATGGCGACAAACAGCTTGCGTGCAGCCTGGTCGTTCCAGGTTTTGTCACGCATGATGATCTCCAGCAGCTCGTCCATGCTGGCGGTCCACTGGCCTTCGGCCATCAGCGCCTGCGCCTTCGCAAAGCGCGTGTCGAAGTCGCGCTTGTTGGCGGCAATGGCCGCGTCGAACTGCTCGAGCGGCCAATCGCCCCGGTCGTCCTCGTGCACAAAGCGGATCGCCTGGGCCCAGGCCTTCAAGGCCACAAAGCGCAGCGGCTGCTGGATGCGCTTGAGCGGCTCCTCGATCTGGGCTTCAGCCTCGGTCACCGCGCCCGTCTGGATCAGCAGGCGGGCATAGTCAAAACGGGCATCGTCATTGCTGGGGTCGGCCGCCAGCGACTCTTGCAGCATCTGCAGCGCGGCCTGCACATCGCCGCTGTCCAGCAGTTGCTGGGCCTCATCGGCGCCCGCTTCGGCGGCCATGGCTGCTTCCGACGGCAGATGCTTGTCCAGAAACTCGCGCAGCTTGCCTTCCGGTTGGGCGCCCATGAAACCATCGACGGGCTTGCCGCCGATCATCAGCACGCAGGTCGGAATGGAGCGGATGCCGAACATGCCTGCCAGCTGCTGCTCCTGGTCCGAATCGATCTTGACCAGCTTGAAGCGGCCGCCGTAGTCGACTTCGAGCTTATCCAGCAAGGGGCCCAGGGTTTTGCAAGGGCCGCACCAAGGTGCCCAAAAGTCCACCAGCACGGGCACCTGCATGGATGCCTGGATGACTTCGGCTTCAAAATTCTCAATGGTGACGTCGATCATGTCGCTAAAAATCCGTGTTGATCAGGCAGCTTCACTGCAAAAAGTAAAATGGCGGGTTCCACCCTGGCGCGGGGCCGGCATTCTTGCCTTAGACACCCGCCAACCCACACTATGACACCCATCCAAGTTGGCGTGGTCATGGGCTCCAGCAGCGACTGGGAGACCATGCAGCACGCAGTAGCCATTCTCCAGCAATTCGGTATTGCCTTTGAGGCCCAGGTGGTCTCGGCCCACCGCATGCCTGACGACATGTTCCGTTTTGCCGAGAGCGCCGTAGAACGGGGCCTCAAGGCCATCATCGCCGGCGCTGGGGGCGCAGCCCACCTGCCTGGGATGATAGCCGCTAAAACCCCGGTGCCCGTGCTGGGCGTGCCCGTGGCCAGCCGCCACCTGCAAGGCGTTGATTCGCTGCATTCCATCGTGCAGATGCCCAAGGGCGTGCCCGTCGCCACCTTCGCGATCGGCCAGGCCGGTGCGGCCAATGCCGCCCTGTTTGCCGTGGCCATGCTGGCCAATGAAGACCCTGCGCTGCGCGCCAAGCTCGATGCCTTCCGCGCCGAGCAGACCGAAGCGGCCCGCAACATGACCTTGCCGGTGAACGCATGAGCACCACCAGCCACAGCGCCTCGGCGCAAGACCAGGCCCAAGCCATTTTGCCCGGCGCCACCCTGGGCGTGCTGGGCGGCGGCCAGCTGGGCCGCATGTTTGCCCATGCCGCCCAGTCGATGGGCTACTTCACCGCCGTGCTGGATGCGGATGCGACCAGCCCGGCCGGCCTGGTCAGCCACCACCATGTGCGCAGCGGCTATGAAGACCCGCAAGGCCTGGCCGAGCTGGCGCGCCTGTGCGCTGCGGTGACCACCGAGTTCGAGAATGTGCCCGCCGCCGCGCTGAACCAGCTCGCGCAAAGCCTGCCGGTGTCGCCCGCCGGCGCATCCGTGGCCATCGCCCAGGACCGCGCTGCGGAAAAAGCCCACTTTGTGAAATGCGGCGTGCCCTGCGCACCCTATGCGGTCATAGAGACGGCCGAGCAGCTGGCCGCCGTCAACGACGCGCTGCTGCCCGGCATTTTGAAGACCTCCCGCATGGGCTATGACGGCAAGGGCCAGATCCGCGTCAAGACCCGCGAGGAGCTGACTGCGGCCTGGACCGAGCTCAAGCAGGTGGCCTGCGTGCTCGAGAAGATGCTGCCGCTCGCCCATGAGTGCTCGGTCATCGTCGCGCGCAGCCGCCAGGGCGATATCGTGCACCTGCCGGTGCAGCGCAACCTGCACCGCGAAGGCATTCTGGCGGTGACCGAGGTCTATGCCGGCAACCTGCCTGCCGCGCAGGCCGAGCAGGCCATTGCGGCGGCCCAGTCGGTGGCCCAGGGCCTGGACTATGTCGGCGTGCTCTGCGTGGAATTCTTTGTGCTCGATGGCGGCCAGCTGGTCGTCAACGAGATCGCCCCGCGCCCGCACAACAGCGGCCACTACAGCCAGAACGCGCTGGATGTGTCGCAGTTCGAGCTGCAGGTGCGCTGCATGGCCAACCTGCCCTTGGTGCAACCGCGCCAGCACAGCGCTGCCATCATGCTCAACCTGCTGGGCGACCTGTGGTTCCAGGACAGCGCCAGCGCGCAGACCCCCGCCTGGGACCAGGTGCTGGCCCTGCCCGGCTGCCACCTGCACCTGTACGGCAAGGTCGATGCCAAGCGTGGCCGCAAGATGGGCCACCTGAACATCACGGCTGCCACGCCCGAGCAGGTGCGCGAGACGGCCCTCAAAGCTGCTGCCATCCTGGGCATTGCCGCGTTCTAAGAGGACTACACGTGATTCTGGATGGAAAGCTCGACGCCTCGGTGCGCGCCGCCGCGCTGGCGCTGCAGGCGGGGCAACTGGTTGGCTTGCCGACCGAGACGGTCTACGGCCTGGCCGCCGACAGCGACAACGACGCCGCCGTGGCGCAGATCTTCAGCGCCAAGGGCCGGCCTGCCGACCACCCGCTGATCGTGCATGTGGCCGATGCCGCAGGCGTGCAGCGCTACGCCAAGGCCGTGCCGGTGTTTGCCCAGCAGCTCATCGATGCGTTCTGGCCCGGGCCCCTCACCCTGATCCTGCCGCGCCTGCCCGGTGCGGCGATGGCATCGACGGCCGGACAGGACAGCGTGGGCCTGCGCTGCCCCTCGCACCCGGTGGCGCAAGCGGTGCTGCAGGCCTGCCAGCAGCTCAGCCCGCCCGTCTGGGGCGTCTCGGCGCCCAGCGCCAACCGCTTTGGCCGCGTCAGCCCGACCACGGCCGCCCATGTGGCGGCCGAACTGGGTGACGCACTGCTGGTGCTCGACGGCGGCGCCTGCGATATCGGCATTGAGTCGACCATTGTCGATTGCACGCGTGGCGTGCCCGTGCTGCTGCGCCCCGGCGCCATCACGCGCGACGATATCGAGCGCGCCTGCGGCACCCGCCCGCTGTCGATGCAGGAGCTGACGGCCGATACCCCGCGCGCCTCGGGCACCTTGCTCGCGCACTATGCGCCCAGCGCCAAGGTCAGGCTGATGGATGCCAAGCAGCTGCAATCGGCGCTCGATGTGCTGGGGGCCGACGCGCGGCATATCGCCATCTACCACCGCGGCCCACTGCGCAGCGCCAGCCCCCATCTGCGCCTGCAGCCCATGCCCCATGCGCCGCTGGCTGCGGCCCGCGAGCTGTTTGGCCTGCTGCGCGACTTGGACGACTGGGGCGCCAAGCTCATCTGGATCGAAACCCCGCCGGAGACGGCAGATTGGGAAGGCGTCAGCGACCGTCTGCAGCGCGCGGCGGCGGCTGGCTGAGCCGCCTAGCCCCTGGCGTTTTACCTCTCTTTACCTCATCACCTTGGTGGCCTGGATCAGCCTCGCTACACTACGCTCTACTTACTGGAGAACTCACATGGCAGCAAATTGGATGCGCCGTACCGTGTTGACCGCCGTGGCTGGTGCCTCGGTGGCCATGCTGGCGGCCTGCGGATCGAGCTCAACCGCGAACTCGATTCGCCCCGACAGCATCATCACCTTTGGTGATGCAATGACCGACCTGGGCCAAAACCCCAATGGCCGTCCCTACTCGGTCAGCAACGGCAGCTACAACAACTGGACGCGTGAAATCGCCTACCGCTATGACCTGACGATCACCGCGGCCAAGGATGGTGGCACCGCCTATGCCTACGGCAATGCCCGCGTCTCCCAGCCCGATGCCACCGGCGTGACCAATGCCCCCTCCATCACCGCGCAGATCGACAGCTACCTGGCGGCCCACCCAACCTTCACCAGCAACCAGTTTGTGCTGATGAGTGGCGGCATGAGCGACGTGATCGCCGGCTACAACGAATACGCCGCCGGCACCAAGACCCGCGACCAGTACCTGGCCGACATGACCACCGCTGGCCAGCAGATGGCAGCGCAGGTGCGTCGCCTCAACAGCGCAGGCGCCCCCCGCGTGCTGACCGTGGGCACGCCCAACCTGGGCCGCACGCTATGGGCCACCAGCCTGGACAACGCGCAACCCAGCGCCGACCCCAAGCCATCGAACACGCTGGAAGCGGCCACCACCGCCTTCAACAATGGCCTGCTGAACGCCTTGTATGGCCTGTCGGGCACCGAAGTGCTGTACGCTGACGTGCAGTACTACTTCAACTCGATGACCGGCAACCCCGGCAGCTACAGCTTCACCAACTCCACCGATCCGGCCTGCACGACCGCAGATGCCACCAATGGCCTGAACATTGGCGTCAACCAGATCAACTCCTCGCTGTGCACCGCCGACACCTTGGTGGAAGCCTCCAAGGTCGACCAGTACCTGTTCTCCGACCTGGTGAACTACACGCCCCAAGCGCACCGCCGCTTTGGCGACTGGGTCTATGACCGCATGAAGGCGAATTGGTAAGCTGCTGTCCTTGGCAAGCGCTTAACGAAAAAATGGACACCAAGGTGTCCATTTTTTTATGGCCGCCTCAACACGGCTGCGGCATCTCAGACCCGCCGATCAAGCCCGCATGCTGCCAAACTTGCCGCTGTTGAAGTCATTGACCGCCTGCACGATTTCCTGCTGGCTGTTCATCACAAAGGGGCCGTAGCCGACGATGGGCTCGTCAATCGGCTCGCCGCTCATCAGCAGCAAGGCCACATCGCCATTGGCCTCCAGTGTCAGCTTGCGGCCTTCCTGGGCCATCACCACCAGCTGCGCCTCACGCGCCACATCGTTGCCGTTGACCAGCACCGTGCCCTGCACGATGGCCAGCGCCGTGCTCCAGCCTTCGGGCAGCTCCAGCTCCAGCTTTTCACCGGCGACCAGGCGCAGATCCCAGACCTGCATCGGCGTGAAGGTCTTGGCAGGGCCCTGCTGGCCTTGGTAATCGCCGGCAATCACGCGCAGCTGGCCGCCGCCAGGCAAGGCCACCGCAGGGATCTGCGACTGGACAATCGCCTGGTAGCCCGCGGGCGCGCCCTTGTCCTTGGCAGGCAGGTTGACCCACAGCTGCAGCATGCGCAGCGTGCCACCATGGGCGGTAAACGCAGGCGAATGGAACTCCTCGTGCAGGATGCCAGCGCCGGCCGTCATCCATTGCACATCGCCAGGGCCTATCTCGCCGCCCTGGCCGGTCGAGTCGCGGTGCGCGACCTCGCCGTCATAGACGATGGTCACGGTCTCAAAGCCCCGGTGCGGGTGCTGGCCCACACCGCGCGGCGCGCTGGCAGGGGCAAACTCGGCCGGGCCGGCACAATCAAGCAGCAAAAAGGGGCTCAGCAGCTTGCCGTGGCTTTGGTAGGAAAACAGTGAACGCACAGGAAAGCCGTCGCCAACCCAATGCTGGCGGGGTGCGTCTTGGACATGCAGTACGTTTTTCATCGGGGATTCCTGTCTGGCCTCCAAGCTAGGTGTCGGAAGGCTGTACCGTTATTGTGGGGTTGAAACACTGCGAGCGGTAGACGGCATAATTCGCCTTGATAGTTCTATTTTTTGAACGATAAGACCATCCCGCAGAGCACCCCATGCAGCCATTCGACCTCAATGACCTGTTCTATTTCGTCCAAGTCGTCGACCATGGCGGCTTTGCGCCCGCCGGGCGCGCGCTGGGCATGCCCAAGTCCAAGCTCAGCCGCCGCATTGCGCTGCTCGAAGAGCGCCTGGGCGTGCGCCTTTTGCTGCGCTCCACACGCAAGTTCGCGGTGACCGAGCTGGGTCAGACCTACTACCAGCACTGCAAGGCCATGCTGGTCGAGGCCGAGGCCGCGCAGCTGAGCATCGAGGCGGTGCAGTCCCAGCCCCGGGGCGTCGTGCGCCTGAGTTGCCCCATCACCTTGCTCCATGAACTGGTCGAGCGCATGCTGACCGACTTCATGGTCATGTACCCCGAGGTGACGATCCAGCTGGAGGCCACCAACCGCCCGGTCGATGTGATTGGCGAGGGCTTTGACCTGGCGATTCGCGTGCGCACCATGCCGCTGGAGGACAGTGACCTGTCGGTGCGCATGCTTTCTGTCCATGCCCAGCACCTGGTGGCCAGCCCCATCCTGACCGCGCGCCAGGGCATTGTGCGCAGCCCTGCCGATCTGTCGCAGTGGCCCAGCCTCTGGCTGGGTTCGCCCGAGCAGCAGTTTGTGTGGAAGCTCGAACACGACAGCATGCCCAGCATCCAGGTCCCGCACACGCCTCGCCTGATCACGACCGACATGGTGGCACTGCGCAGTGCGGCGATGGCCGGCCTGGGTGTCGTGCAGTTGCCGATGATCATGGTGCACGAGCAGCTGGACAAAGGCACCTTGGTCAAAGTGCTGCCCGAATGGGGCCCGCGCAAGGAGGCAGTGCATGCGGTATTCGCCTCCCGCCGGGGCATGCTGCCGGCGGTGCGGGCATTGATCGACCATCTGGCGGCCGCATTCGCCAAAGTGCCCGGCTGCTGAGGCGGCCGGGCACAGGTTGGCTAGGTCGCAGCGCTCAAGCGCTGCGCGCTTACAGCATGCGCCTTCTGCGCGCCATACCCAGGCCCGCGATCAGGCCCGTCAGCACCAGATAGGCCCAGGGACTGCCCACCGGCACCGCGCGCAGCTTGCCGTTGTTGCCGCCATCGATGGGGTCAACCACGCTGCCATCACTGGTCAGCGGATTGCTGACGCTCAGCGCCACATCGCTGCCAGCAGGTATCACCACCGGGTTGGCGCTGTACACCGGCGCCCCCCAGTGGTAGCCCGCAGGCGCTGCGGCCTTGCCCGTCTCAGTCACTGTGCAGCTGGCATTCGCAGGCAGATCGGCCAAGTGGACGCTGGCTTCTTGCCCATTGGCTACCGTAACGCTGGCGGTGTGCATGCCGTCCGGGCCGCAATCCAGGCTGAAGTCGAAGCTGCCATTGGCGGCTGCAACGCCTGCTGCCGGGCCGGTGATGCGCTTGGTCAGTTGCACACCGCCCGTCAGCCGCTGCAGGCGGTTGGTCACCGTAAAGCCCTGGGCCTGCTCGGCAATCTCTGGCGCACCGCTCCAGCCATAGCCCGCAGGGGCCGCCGGCGGCGTGTCTTCGGTGGCCGTGCAACTGTCGCCTTCAAACACCGTCAGTGCTGCGCTGGTGCCGCTGGTCGCGCCTGCGGCGACCGTGGCCGTCCAGGTTTGCGCAGGCTGCGTGCCGCAGCTCAGGCTGCCACTGAAGGTCATCGCCTGGGGCAAGCCCGTCGCCAGGCCTGCAATGCTCTTGGTCACCGTCTTGGTGGTCGTCGGTGCAAAGATCTGCAGGTTCACATAGCTCTCGTTGGACGCAAGGATGGGGTCAATCACGCCAGCAGGTACCGCCGCATAGGCGGTATTGGTGTAGGTGCCCGGTTGGCCACCCGCGGTGGTCTGGATGACAAAGCGCACCGCGCCGCCATTGCCCAGCGACGTCACCACACTGCTCACGGTGCGGGTGGCCGGGTCATAGTCGACCGTTGCGCCGCACTGTGCAGGTGCCACCAGCACGCTGCAGCTGGCATCGCTGAACACCACGCCAGCGGGCAGTGGATCGGAGAAGACCACATTGCTGGTGTCGGCCGGGCCGGCGTTGTGCATGTCCACCGCGTAGGTCACCTGCGCGCCGCTGGTGGCCGTGACCGGGTTGACCGATTTGTTGACCGACACGTTCGAGCAGCTAAAGCGCTGCATGGTCGTCGTGGCCACGTTGTCGGAAGGCACCGCCTCTTCGACGCCATCGCCAGGGTTGGCCGAGAACTCGTTGACCAGATAGCCCGATGGCCAGTCACAGCTGCTTTGGGAATAGCTGTAGGTCAGGCTGTAGCCGATGGTCAGACTGCCACCCACCGGCAGCTGTGGCACCTGCGCCTGGAAAGGCCAGGAAAACCCGCTGATGCTGCCCGTATAAGGCGCAGGAAACACTGAAGCGTCCGGGCACACGGCACCACCGGCTGCTGAGCAGCTGATCGCAGACGATTGCACATCCAGGCGGTTGGCCAACTCAAACGTGATCAGACGATCGGCGATGGACGCACCATCGGCAGCTGCAGGGCCCTTGTTGGTCACGGTCATCGTGTAATGGACGGGCACACCCGGCTGGTACAGGTCCGCGCTTTGCGTCTTGGTCACCGCCAGATCCGTTCTGGGGCATGCCGGCGTGGCCGGCACCAGGATACCCACCGACGCCACGTTGTTGCTGGTGTTGGAGTCGGTCATGTTGTCGGGCGGGTTCGCCGAGAACTCATTGTTCAGACCACCCAGGGTGCGCCCGCATGGAATGCTGCCATTGAAGCGGGTTTGCACCTGGTAGATGATGGTCAGCCGCCCGTTGACGGGCAAGACCGGCACCTGGGTATTGAACAAGCTCACATACGAGGCATTGCCGCTCGGCTCCAGGAACTCCGAGGACGGTGGGCAGACTGCGCCCCCTTCGGCGAAGCAGCTTTGAAACTGCGTGTCGACCGCGAAGTAATTGGCCGAGCCGCCATGGGTGCGGATGATGTCCGCGATGCTGGCGCCGTTGGCCGCGTTCGGGCCAGCATTGACCAAGGTCATCGTATAGGTCAACAAATCCCCCATGGCAGGCACCGGCGGGTCCTGGGTCTTGCTCACCTGCAGATCCGTCGTGGGACAGGCGGGCGTGCCGGGCACCTGCAAAATGGCAGTCTGCTGGTTGTCGGCCGGGGTGGTGTCCACCATGCCATCGAGCAGCTGGAGCGAAGCCTGGTTGAACAACTGGCCGGCGGGGCGACCGCAGGCGGCATTGGGCACCAGATAAGGCGTCATCGTATAGGTGACGACCACCGCGCCACCAGGCGGCAACACTGGCACCGTGGCGTTGAACACCGGGCTGTAGTCGTTGGCACCGCTGTGGTTGGGGAAGCTGGCATTGTCCGGGCATTGCGCGCCACCGCTGGCCGTGCACTGGTTGAACACCAGATCTGCCCCAATGTGGCTGATAAAGCTGTTGCTCAGCCGGTCGTACAGCGCCACGCCATCGGCAGCGCCCACGCCGTTGTTGCGCAAGCTGATGGTGTAGGTCAGCGGCACGCCGCTTTGGAAGCTGTCGCTGCTTTGCGTCTTGGTGACGGCCAGGTTCACCTCATAGCGCATGGCCGTGCTGATCGAGCTGCTGTTGGAGCCCGGCACCGGATCGGAGGTCCCTGCCGGGGCACTGATGGTCGCTGTATTGGTCAACGTGCTGGGGCCCGTCACGCCAAAACGGGCCTGGATCTCCACCCGCACCTTGCCCTGGTTGGGAAAGCTGGCCAACGTGCCAGACACCACGCCACCGGCCAAGGCCAGATCGGCCGGGCAGGTCGCACCACCCGTGGCCAGCGTACAGGCCAGCGTGACATTCGCCAGACCGGCGGGCAACACGTCCTCAAAACGCGCGCCATTCGCCGCGTTGGGACCGTTGTTATCCATCTCCAGCACATAGCTCACCGGCGTGCCGCCCACAGCCGATGATGGGCCGGATTTGGTGATTTGCACGTCAGCCACCTGGGCCAGCGCGTACAGCGGCGAGGCAGCGAACAGCAGCACCGCAGCCTTGGCCTTAGCGCGGTGCAGCAAAAATGGCCACCATGATTGTTTGAGCATCATTGTTCTTTCCACATAAATAATAAAAAAACAATTTGCGATAGAGAAAATGCATTAATTCAGGAAAAAAATTTCCTGGTTTCCGAATTCTTCAAAAAGCAGCAAGTACCCACATAAAAGCACTTCTCTCAGCAAAAAACCAAAGACGCAATTATCCGCAACCTGTTAGAAAATGTACCAACCGCTTGGTTAACAAAACATTAAGAAACATTTGTTGTAAATCTATTGACGATTTATTGACAATTACCCTTGGGTAAACCCCAGGTAGCGGCGGCGGGGGGCGCAGGCGGTTTGGATCGCCATGGCGTGCAAGAAGTCGATGGCCATGGGGGCGTTGCTCTGGATAACAGCGACCGTGCAGCCGATGGCGCACCACCGCGCTCCCGCCCGGCAGAGAGGTCTGCCACGCGGCCCTCGCCGCATACGCAAAAAAGGGCTCCTGTCGGGAGCCCTTGGTGGAGTGGGATGGGAGCGGCGCAGCATTCGCCGCAGGCCGACTACAGCCCCAAAATGCGCGCCGCATTGCCATGCAGCAGCTTGGGCAGCACGGCCTCGTCAAAGCCCAGCGCCAGAAAGTCGTCAATGCTCTGGCCGATGGGGCGGAAGGGGTAGGACGAGGCGAACAGCAGTTGGTCGCCCAGGAACTGGTTGGCCGCCTGCACATAGGCCTGGTGGCCGGGCTGGAACACATACATGTCCGGCACCAGGTAGACATTGGCGTAGCGGAAGGCCAGGCCAATGGCCTCCTGCACACGCGGCCAGTAGCCGTGGTAGACGACCAGCGGCAGATCGGGAAAGGCCTGGGCCACCTTGGCCAGGCGCGCCGGGTCGTTGAAGCTCGGGTCCGGTGTGGTCGGGCCGCTCATCAGGAACACCGGCACACCCAGCTCCCGCGCGCGCTCATAAACGGGCCAGTACACGGGGTCATCGGGGTGGCGCGCCGGGTCGCCAAAGCCGGGCTCCAGGTCGATGCCGCGCAGGCCCAGCTGCTTGACGGCCCGCTCGATCTCGTCGAGCGCCGCCTGCTCGCCTTGCAGCACCGGGTCCACCCCGGCAATGCCCAGCAACTCGCTGTGGCCCTGCACGATCTGGTGGATCGTATCGTTGGGCAGGTGCTGCGAAGGCGTGTGCCGCCCCACGACCACGGCCTGGCTCAGGCCGGCATCGCGCACCGCCTTTAAAAAGCCGTCTTGGGTCAGCGATTCCTCAAAGTGCGTATCGCTGCCGCGCGTACCCACGCGCCGGTTCAGCCAGCGGGCGGTGTCATGCTCGGGCGAGCCGGGCGTTGCGCCAAAAAAGTTGTGCAAGAACGCTGGCCGGCAGCGCATATCGATCACGGGCAGGCTCATGAAGCCGACTCCTTCCATTGTTGAACACCACGAACATCAAACGCGCCGCCAGTCTGCGAGCGCGCGGTGGTCACGCTCTTCTTGCCCAGCAGCGGAAACACCAATTCGGCAAAGCGGATCGACTCCTCCAGGTGCGGGTAGCCCGACAGCACAAAGGTATCGGCACCAATGTCCATGTACTCGCGCAGGCGCTCGGCCACGGTGGCCGCATCGCCCACCAGCGCGGTACCGGCACCGCCGCGCACCAGGCCGACACCGGCCCAGAGGTTGGGTGCCACCTCCAGCTTCTGGCGGTTACCGCCATGCAAGGCCGCCATGCGCGCCTGGCCGACCGAGTCCATGCGCGCATAGTTCTGCTGAGCTTTCGCAATGTCCTCGTCGGTCAGCTTGCTGATCAGGCGCTCGGCATCGGCCCAGGCCTCCTCGTTGGTCTCGCGCACGATCACATGCAGGCGCACGCCCAGGCGCAGCTGGCGGCCGGCAGCGGCGGCACGTGCCCGGATATCGGCAAACTTGCGCGCCACGGCCTGGGGCGGCTCGCCCCAGGTCAGGTAGGCATCGACATGCTTGGCCGCCAGGTCATGGGCGGCGTCGGAGGAGCCGCCAAAGTACAAAGGCGGATACGGTTTTTGCACTGGCTCGAAAAAGTTCTTGCCCTGCTTGACCTTGAAGTACTTGCCCTCGTGGTCCACCGTCTCGCCGGCCAGCAGGCGCCGCCAGATGCTCAGAAACTCATCGGCATAGGCATAGCGCTCGTCATGGGCCAGAAACACGCCATCGGCCTCCAGCTCGGTGGCATCGCCCCCGGGCACCACATTGAGCAGCAAACGCCCGGCGAGCGCCTGATCCAAGGTAGCGGCTTGGCGCGCACTGGGCACCGGCATGCCCAGCGAGGTGCGCAGCGCCACCAGCAGCTTGATGCGCTGGGTGACCGCGACCAAGCTGGATGCCACCACCCAGGGGTCGAGGCACGAACTGCCGGTCGGAATCAGCAGCCCGTCATAGCCCAGGTTCTCGCTGGTCGTGGCAATGCTGCGCAGGTACTCGGGCGTGGGTTGGCGGCCAAAGTCCGAGGCGCCCAGGTAGCGGGTATCGCCGGAGGTAGGCAGGAACCAGAACAGCTCCGGTGGGGATGAGGTAGAGGCCATGGCAAAGGGTCAGGATGGCTGCAAGGCAAGGGGCGTGCAGCAGACGCCGCAGGGCATGCTGCGCCAGCCCGACCGCAGCGTATGCAGGCGGGTGGCGTTTGAAAAGAAGCCTGAACGCGCTTAAGCGGCCTGGCGCTCCAGCGCATGCAAGGCAGGCTGGCTGCTGCGCTGGCTGTGCGCCAGCGCGCTGAGCACCGGCACCGCCAGGCTCACCGCCAGCGAGATATGCTTGTGCAGCGCCTCGCTCACCACCACACCGCCCTGGATGTCTTCGGGCGTTGCATAGACGCCGATCGGCAAGGTCAAGGCCGAGAAAAAGCCGAACAGCGGGCGCAGCTGGTGGTCCAGCACCAGCGAATGGCGTGGGCTGCCGCCGGTGGCAGCCAGCAGCACGGGCGTGCCCTGCAGCGCATGCTGGTCCACCAGGTCAAACAGGTGTTTGAGCAGGCCCGGCAGGCTGCCCCGGAACACGGGCGAGCCGACGATCAGGAAGTCCGCGGTCTCGATCGCTTCCAGCGCATCACGGGCGGCGGCGGACAGCGCATCCTTGTACAGCACCGGGCCGATGTCGGCCACCAGATCGACCAGGTCGATATGGCGCACATCCAGGCGCACCGCCTGGGCCGACTGGCCCAGGGCCTGGCCCAGTTGCAGATGCAAGCTGTCGAGCAGGCTGCGGGTGCGCGAAGGCTTGCCCAGGCTGCCATTGACGATGACGGTTTTCAAGATGCGGCTCATGTTCATTCCAGTCGTTCACACGCAAGGGGCCAGGGCCCGGCCTATCCGGGTCGCTGCCTCCAGCGTCAAGACAACCATTACAACCACTGCGCCGCCGCAGGCCAAGGAATGAAATCTCATGTTCTTATGCGTTTTTTGCTGCGAGCCCCACCTGCCAGAAGTAGACCGGCTCGGCGCCGTTGAGCAGCATGTCGCCCACCGACTTGGCCTTGTAGATGACCGGGTTGTGCGAGGCCAGCGTGCGGGCATTGCGCCAGTGGCGGTCCAGCCGCAGGTCCTCGGCCAGCGCGCTCGACCCGCCCACATCAAACATGCGCGTGGCCGCCTGCAGCACCGCATCGACCACCGCCACCTGGGCCTGAGCGGCACGCAGCTCCAGCGCATCGAGCTGGGCCTTGTCCGCGCGCTCATGGCCAGCCTCGGCGCTGCGCAAGATCGGGCCCAGCGCCTGGGCCACATCGCGCACCACCAGCTCGCTCATATAGGCGGTGCTGGCCAGCTGGCCCACAATCTGCTGCACCAGCGGATCGTCCTTGGGCAGGGCGGCCGCGCCATGGCTGAACACGCGGCGGCGCTGTTGCACATAGGCCAGCGTGTCGCGGCTCAGCGCGCGGGCAATGCCCGCCAGACTCGCCAGGTGGAAGAGCTGCGCAAAGGCCACGATGGGCGAAGGCTCGCCCGCGCGGAACTGCAGCACCGCATGCGCTGGCACCGGCACATCGCGCAGCACCGTGGTGCCCGATCCGGTCAGCCGCTGGCCAAAGCCGCGCCAGTCATCGAGCCGCTCCACGCCCGCCGCACCGCCCGCTACCAGCGCATGCACCGTCTGGTCCGGCTGGCCGGGCACCACCGCGCGCGCCAGCACACTGATCCAGTCGGCATACAAGCTGCCGGTGCTGTAGAACTTCTGGCCATGGAGCCGCCACTGGCCAGGCACCGCTGGGTCGGGCACCAAGGTGGTCTGCAGGCTGCCGACGGCCCCCTCGCCCACCTCGGTCGTCGCATTGCCAAAGGTGGCGCCCTGGGCCACCAGCGGCAGCCAATGGCGCTGTGCCTCGGGCGAGCCCTGGTAGAGCACGCGGTCGACAAACAGAAAATGCGGCCGCAGGATCTGGGTCAGGTTAGGGTCCGCCTCGGCCAGGTCCACCAGCAAGGCCATCAGCTGCTCCAGCGATGCGCCACTGCCGCCCAAAGCCTGGGGCAGGCGCAGGGCAGTAAAGCCGCTCTCGCGCAGCCATTGCAGCGGCGCATGGGCGAGAGTGCGGCTGTGCTCGCGCTCGGCAGCACCTTCGGCAATGCGCGCAAACACCGGCGCAAAGCGCTGCTGCAGATCGGCCAGGCGCGGGGCCTTGGCATCAGCAACCTCGGGCACGGGGCGTGTCAGTGTGGCCTCGGTCATGGCGCGGCCTTCGCGGCGTTCTTCCAGGGCAGCGAATAGAGCTTGGCGTCATCGGCAAACGAGGCGCTGATCTGCTTGGCCACCGCGGGCGACGCCTGGTAGAGCTGCACAAACTGCGCAATGCGCGGGTCCTGCTTGCGGTCGCTGCGGGCCACAAAGCGGATCGCGTAGTACAGGTCATCGACGGTCGAATACAGCAGCGCGCGGCTGGCCAGCTCGCGCTGGCCGGCGTTGACCAGGTGGGCCGGATAGCCCTGGGCGAGGGCCACATCGTCAAGCGCACGCACCAGCTGCGGGCCTTCGACCTCCAGCAGCTTGAGCTTGCGCGGGTTGCCGACGATGTCGTTCACGCTGGCCTTGGCGCCCACGCCGGGGCGCAGGCTGATAAGCCCGGCCGTTTGCAGCAGCAACAGGCCCCGGGCCTGGTTGACCGGGTCATTGGCCACACCGACCGAGGAGCCGGCGGGGATATCGGCCAGCGCCGCATGCTTTTTCGAATACAGACCGATATTGGGCAGCAGGCCCACGCCCACGCTCTCGATCTTGTAATCCCGGTCGCGGATCGCATTGTCCAAAAAGGCCTGGTGCTGGAAGTAGTTGATATCGATATCGCCGGCATCCAGCGCGGTGTTGGGCGTGGTCCAGTCGGTGAACTCGATCACCTGCACATCCAGCCCGGCCTGGCGCGCCTCCTTGGCAGCGACCTGGACCGAATCGGCGAGCGACCCGGGCGTGACACCGATTTTCAGCGGGGCTGCCACGGCGGTGGCCGCCATAGCGGTGGCCATAACGGCGCCGGCGCCCAGCGCCAGCAGGTATTTTTTCAGCGCAAATGTCTTCATCGTCTTTCCTTGGGTAGGTGGCTGGCTCACTTCAGCCAGGGCAGGCTGTAGAAGCGGCTTTCATTGGCGTACGAGGCATGGATCTGCTGGCGCACCGCCTGGGATTGCTGGTAGATATCAATGAACTGGCGCACCCGCGCGTCCTTCACGTTATCGGCCCGGGTGACAAAGTGGATGGCCCAGAAGGCATCCGTGCCGACGCTGTAGTACAGGCCCTGGCGGGCGGTCTCGAGCTGGCCCGCCTGCAGCAGTCCACCCAGGCTCACCACGGTGATGTCGGCATCATCGAGCGCCCGCGCCAGCTGGGGGCCGGCCACTTCGATGAACTTGAGCTTCTTGGGGTTGCTGGCGATGTCGTCGATCTGGGCCAGCTGCGGCGCATTGGCGCGCAGGGTCACCAGGCCCGCATCGCGCAAGGTGGCAATGGCACGTGCCTGGTTCGAGGTGTCATTGGCCAGCGCCACGCTGGCGCCGGTGGGCAGGCTCGCCAGGCTTTTGTAGCGCTTGGAGAAGATGCCGATATTGCCGCGCGAGCCCACGGCCGCCGCGCGCAGGTCCTGGCGGTTTTCGCGGTTGAAGGTATCGAGGAAGGCCTGGTGCTGGTAGTAGTTCAGGTCCAGATCGCGGTTGACCAGCGCGGTATTGGGCAGGGTCCAGTCGGTGAACTCGACGATCTGAACGTCGAGCCCCTGGGCCTTGGCTTCGCGCGCCGCGATCTGGGCGGAATCGGCGAGCGAGCCGGGCGTGACGCCAACGCGCAGTGGCTGGGCCTGGGCGGCGCCCAAGGTGGCGAGCGACAGCAGCAGGGCTGTCAAAGCGGGGAAAAACTTCATGGCTGCTTTCAAAAAATCTCGGTACTTAGAGCCGGTAACACGACCCAGCAAACCGAAGGTTTGCGGTTGAGACTAGGCGTCCTGCCGCAGGCAGTACAGTAGTACGACAAGGCAGGGCAACGACGTATCAAGGGTTGTGTTAGCGGCTCTTATCGGCGCTGCTGCGCGCCGGGGTGGTTGGCGGGTAGTCCATCGCCACGGCCAAACAGCTTGTGGCGCAGGCTGCCCTCTTCGTAGCGCGTGCGGTAGCGGCCGCGGTTTTGCAGCTCGGGCACGGCCAGGCTGGCAAAGTCCTCCCAGGTCTCGGGCACGACGATGCGGGAGAGATTGAAGCCATCGATCTCGCCGACATCGATCCAACGCTCCAGCGCATCGGCCACCTGCTGTGGGTCGCCGACGATGGTGTTGTAGCGGCTGCCCAGGCTGAACTGTTCGAGCAGCTTGCGCCGCGTGGTCAGGCCCTGCTGCTGGGCGGCCTGCACGGCCGACTGGATGGCATTGCCCTGGCCGTAGACGATGGGCTCGTCGAGGTCGTACTGCGCAAAGTCCACGCCGGTGCTGGCGGCAAAATGCGCCAGGCCGCCTTCGGCACTGGCATAGGCCAGGTAGTCGGCGTATTTCTCCTCGACCTCGGCCTGGGTGGGCGCCACCACCACGGCTGCGCCCACATAGATCTTGATGTCATCGGCCCTGCGCCCAGCGGCCACGGCAGCGGCACGCAGCTTGCGCGAGGCACCCCTGGCCGCCTCCGGCGTGCGCGCACCGATAAAGATGCCCTCGCCATGCTGGCCGGCAAACTGCAGCCCGCGCTGCGAGGTGCCCGCCTGGAACAGCACCGGCGTGCGCTGGGGCGATGGCGCACTCATGTGGATCGCATTGGCGCGGTAGAACGGGCCGTCATGCACAACGGGGTGCACCTTGCCCGGCAGCGTGTGGATGCGGCGCGCCTTGTCGGCGATCACGGCGCCGTCCTCCCAGCTGCCTTCCCAGAACTTGTAGGCCAGCGCCAGAAAGTCGTCGGCGCGGTCATAGCGGCTGTCATGGTCGGCCAGCCCATCCTGGCCCAGGCCGCGCGCGCCGCTGTCCACATAGCCGGTGACGATGTTCCAGCCAATGCGGCCATTGCTCAGCTGGTCCAGGGTGCTGACATCGCGGGCAAAGGTGTAGGGCTGGTGCGCGTTGACCGTCGCCGTCAACCCAAAGCCCAGGTGCTCCGTGACCGCCGCCATGGCTGACACCAGCAGCCAGGGGTTGTTCACCGGCAGCTGGATCGCCTCGCGCAGGGTCAGGTCCACGCCGCGTTGGTAGACGTCGTAGTAGCCCACCACGTCGGCGATAAAGAGGCCGTCGAACAGGCCGCGCTCCAGCAGCTTGGCGATATCGGTCCAGTAATTGAGCGTGTGGTACTGGGTGGACTGGTCGCGCGGATGCGTCCACAGGCCGTGGTGGATATGTCCGACGCAGTTCATGTTGAACGCGTTGACATGCATGATTTTTTTGTCAGTCATAACCAGTGCGGGTGAGCGCAATCAGTGAATGCCAGGGGTAGCGACGCCGATCACCACGAAGGGATGACCACGCCATTGAAGGCCTGCTGGATATAGCTGCGCACCTCGTCGGTGCGGTAGGCGGCCACCAGCTGCGGCACCCAGGGGGCGTTGCGGTTTTTCTCCTGCACTGCTATCAGGCAGACATAGGGGCTGTCCCCGCCCTCGACCAGCAGCGAGTCCTTCGTGGGGTTGAGCCCCGCCTTGTAGGCATAGTCGGCATTGATGGCAGCCAGCTCCACATCGTCCATCGCGCGCACCAGCATGGGCGACTCCAGCTCGACAAAGCGCAGCTTGCGCGGGTTGTCGGTGATGTCCTGGGTCGAGGCAAACACGCCCTTGATCGGGTCGATGCCGGGCTTGAGCTTGATGAGACCGCCCTTCTCCAACAGCAGCAGCACGCGCCCACCATTGGCCGGGTCATTGGGCAGCGCAATCTGCGCGCCCACCGGCACGTCTTCGAGCCGCTTGTAGCGCTTGGAGAAAAGCGCAATCGGGCCCACCCAGGTGCGGCCAAAGCCCACCAGCTTGTAGCCGCGTGCACGGATTGCCGCCTGCAGGAAGGGGCCGTGCTGGAAGCTGTTGGCATCCAGGTCACCCGCATCGAGCGCGGCATTGGGCATCACATAGTCGCTGAAGGACACGATCTCGATCTTGAGACCATAGTCACGCTCGGCGACCTTTTTGACGGCCTCGAACACCTGCTCATGCGGGCCCGAGGTCACCCCCACTTTCAGCACCTTGGTCGTTACCGGCACTGCGGCCTGCGCCGTGCTGCGCCAGGCGCCCGTGGCCAGCGCGGCGCCAGCGGCCAGCGACGAGGACAGAAAACGCCGGCGTTGGCCTGGCAGCGGAGAAGAAGGGTTCTGGGACATGGGGTTTCCTGGATGGCGCTCAGGCCAAGGCCTGGGCGCGGGGTGTGGAGAGGGATGGAGAAGCAGCAACGCTGGCGCCACCGACGGAGGGCTGCTGGCGAAACTGCTGCGCATGGTGGTGGGCCGGCAGGCGGTCGCCCTGGCCAAACAGCTTGTGGCGCATGCTGCCGGGCGCATAGGCGCTCTTGTGCAGGCCCCGCGACTGCAGCTCGGGGACGACCAGGTCGATAAAGTCGCCAAAGCATTCGGGCACCACAGTGCGGGCGAGGTTGAAGCCATCAACACCAGCCTCATCCACCCAGGACTGCATCTCGTCGGCAATCTGCTGGGCATCGCCCACGAAGGTGGCGTAACGCCCGCCCAGCGACAGCTCATCGAGCAGGTCGCCCAGGCGGTAGTCCTCACGGCCATTGGCCAGGCGCTTGATCGAGTTCTCGATGCCATTGCTGCGGTGCTGCTGCAGCAGCGGCGTGTCGCGCTGGTAGGTCGAAAAATCAATGCCGGCCGTGGCCGACAAATGCGCCAGCGCAGCCTCGGGGCTGGCATAGCGGCAGTACTCCTGGTACTTTTCCTGGGCCTGGCGCGCGGTGGCGGCCACCACGGGCGTCATGCCCACCAGCACCTTGATGTCGCCCGGCTGGCGGCCGGCACGCACGGCTTCGGCGCGCAGCTGGCGCACCAGCGTGGCGGTGGCGGCCTTGTCCTGGATGGCCATGAACACGCATTCGGCATGGCGCGCGGCAAACTGCAGGCCCCGGCCCGAGCTGCCCGCCTGCAGCAGCACCGGCGTGCGCTGTGGCGAGGGCTCGCTCAGGTGGTAGCCATCGACCTGAAAATGCGGGCCGCTGTGCTGCACGCGGCGCACCTGCTGCGGGTCGGCATAGATGCGGCGCGTGCGGTCGCGCAGCACGGCGCTGTCGCTCCAGCTGCCCTCCCAGAGCTGGTAGAGCACGTCCATAAACTCATCGGCGCGGTCATAGCGCGCATCGTGCGCCAGCTGCTGGCGCTGGCCCATGGCGCGGGCAGCCGAGTCCAGATAACCAGTGACAATGTTCCAGCCAATGCGGCCTTGGGTCAGGTGGTCCAAGGTAGAAAAGCGCCGCGCCAGCAGATAGGGCTGCTCGTAGCTGAGGTTGACCGTTACGCCAAAGCCCAGGTGCTCGGTCACCGCCGCCATCGCGGGCACCACCAGGGTCGGGTCGTTGATTGGCAGCTGCACCGACTCGCGCAGGGTCACATCGACCGACTGCTGGTAGGTGTCATAGACGCCGATGATGTCGGCGATGAAGAGCCCATCGAACAGGCCGCGCTCGAGCTCCTTGGCCAGGCCGGTCCAGTAGTCCAGGCGGTGGTAGTGGCTCGATTGGTCGCGCGGATGCGTCCACAGCCCATGGTTGATATGGCCCACGCTGGCCATGTTGAAGGCATTGAGGATGATGGGCGCACGCCCGCTGGCAGCGGTGCTGGCCATCACAGTGCTCCGTGGCGCGGGGGCAGTACGCCGCTCAGCGCATAGTTGCCGATGGCATGGTATTTCCAGCGCACGGGGTCATGCAGGGTGTGGGTGCGCACATTGCGCCAGTAGCTGTCAAAGCCGTGCTCGGCAAAGGTGGCCGAGGTGCCACCCAGCTCCAGCAGCTTGTTGGCCGCCAGCAGGCCGGCCGTATGCGCCAGCGCACGTGCCTGCGCCACGGCCACCGAGGCCGCAGCCACGGTATGCGCCGTGGGCTCCTGCTGCGCGGCATCGACCAGGCTGCCCGAGCGCCGCAGCAGCGCCCGCGCCGCATGCAGGCGCAGCTCCACATTGCCCAGCGCCTGCAGGGTCAAGGGGTCGTCGCTCGCCTGCGCCACGCCGGCATCCACCCAGGCGCGCGACTGGTTGCGCACAAAGGGCAAGGTGGCACGCAGCGCGCCCTCGCCAATGCCCAGGTCGATGGCGGCATGGATGATCTGCGCAAACGGCCCGATGGTGCTGGGGCTGTCAAAGCTCGATTGGAAAGGCACGATCCAGGCCTCATCGATGGCGACGTTCTCCAGCAGCACCGAGCCGCTGCCGGTGACCCGCTGGCCCATGCCGTCCCAGTCGTCGATCACCGTCACGCCCGGCGCGCTGCGCGGAACAAACACCATCACGCTGACGGGGTCCTGGGCCTCGTCGATCACCTGCATGGTCTGCACCGGAATCCAGTGCGCAAAGATGGCGCCGGTGCAGTAGAACTTGCGGCCATTGAGCACCCAGCCGGAGTCACCCCGCTCCAGGCGCGAACGGCGGCGGTAGTCGCGGTGGCCGATCTCGGACAGTGCATTGCCAAAGCGCTCGCCCGCCTGCACCCGTTCGTAGAAAAAGCGCTGCTGCGCCGCGCTGCCGCCCACGCGCAGCACCTCCAGCGCATAGAAATGGTTCTGCGGAATATGGCCCAGCGAGCCATCGGCCGCCGCCACGGTGGCGATCAGCTGCGCCACCGTCCAGGCGCTGGCCTGCAGGCCGCCGTAGGCGCGCGGCACGGTAATGGCCCAGAGGCCGCTGTCGCTGTAGGCCTCGATTTCTGCCCAGGGCAGGCGACGCTCGCGGTCGCGCAGTACCGCATCACCGGCCCAGGCATCGGCCAGCTGCTGGGCCTGTTGCAGTGCGGCCTGCTCGCTGGCAAACACGGGGGGGCGCTGGCGTGGTGCGGGGGCGGGGGCCACCGGGCTGGCAGCGGCGATCACAGGGGGAGAGGTAGTCATGGTGGTGGCTCATGGGCTTGGCAGCAGCATGGCGCTGGCCTGGCCCTTCAAAGTCGTTGTGCGTTGCGGCGGCTCAGTTCCACTGGTGGCGGCGCGGGGCGCGGCCATTGAGCAGGTAGTTGCCCAGCAGGTGGTATTTCCAGCGCACCGGGTCGTGCAAGGTGTGCACGCGGGCATTGCGCCAATAGCGGTCCAGGTTGTAGCCGGCGCGGGCCGATGAGGTACCGCCCAGCTCCAGCAGGCGTTCGCTGGCGTTCAGCGCCGCCTCGGTAGTCAGGATCTTGGCGCGCGCCACGGCCACCGAGGCCTCGGCGCTGCTCTCGTCGGTGACGGGCTGGGCAGCGAAGGCATCCAACTGCTGCGCGGCATCGAGCAGCACCTCGCGCGCGGCATCCAGCTCCACCTGCAGCAGGCCAAACTCCTGGATGATGTAGGGGTCCTGCCAGGCATGCTCGACACCCGAGTGCACCCAGGCACGGGTCTTGTCGCGCACAAACTGGCGCGCCTCGTCGAACGCGCCCTGGGCAATGCCCATGTCGATGGCGGCCTGCAGAATCTGCGATACCGGGCCGGACAGGGTCGGCCGGTCCTTCAGGTCATGCAGCGCAATCACATCGCGCGGCTCGACCTCAACGTCCTTGAGCACCACACCACCGCTGGCAGTGGTCTTCTGGCCAAAGGCGTTCCAGTTGTCGATGATCTGCAGGCCCGGCGCCGTGCGCCGCACCCAGACCTGCACGGGGCGCTGCGCCTCGTCCTCGGCGCGGAAAGGCACCCAGTGGGCAAACAACGATCCGGTGGAGTAGTAGCGCGTGCCGTTGACCAGCAGCCGGCCATCGGCCGCCCGGCGCAGGCTGGCGGTGGCATCGCTCAGCTGGGCGGCGCGGCCCTTGCGCTCAGGCCCGGCATTGCCCAGCCGGTAGCCGCCCAGCACATCGGCAAACCAGCGGCTTTGCTGCGCGGGGCTCGCGGTATCGCGCAGGTTCTGCACCAGCGCAAAGTGGTTTTGTGGAATTTGCCCTAGCGAGGCATCGGCCGCGCTGATGGTCGCAAACACCTGCACCACGGTGTGCCAGCTGGCCTGCAGGCCGCCATGGCTGCGCGGCACGGTGATGCCGCCCAGGCCGCTGGCGGTATAGCGCTCGATCTCGTCCCAGGGCAACAGGCGTTCGCTGTCGCGCCGGGCCGCGCCGCCGCGAAAGCTCTCGGCCAGCGCAGCGGCCACTTGCAAGGCCTCGGCCTCGCTGCGGATCTGCGCGGGCTGGCTGGGCGGCAAAGGCAGGCGGGGTGGGGAATCGGCGGGCAACGCTGCGCCCAGGGCAACCGCTGAAGTCATTCGGTGCTTTCTGAAAGGGGTTCGGAGAGAGACAGTCCAGAGACACGCCCTGGCCTGCAGACCACGGCACTGCGCCGTGGTGGGCCGCGATAACGCGGACGGTCAGCGGCTGCGCAACCAGTGCGCCACGCGGTCGCCAGCGGTCTGCACGATGGTGACCAGCGCAATCAGCACCGCGATCACGATCAGCATCACCTGCGTATCAAAGCGCTGGTAGCCGTAGCGGATCGCCAGGTCGCCCAGGCCACCGGCCCCCACCGCGCCGGCCATGGCCGACGAGCTGATCAGCGCCACCAGGGTGATGGTGAAGCCGCCGATGATGCCGGGCAGCGCTTCTGGCAGGTAGACATGGCGCACGATGTCCCACTTCTTGCAGCCAATCGCCTGTGCCGCCTCGATCAGGCCGGGATCGACCTCACGCAGACTGACCTCGGCAATGCGCGCAAAGAACGGCGTGGCACTGATGGCCAGCGGCACAATCGCCGCCCAGACGCCAATCGTCGTGCCGGTGACCAGACGGGTGAACGGAATCAACGCGACCAGCAGCACGATAAAGGGCGTGGCCCGGAAGCCGTTGACGACGCTGCCGACGGCGCGGTTGGTGCGGGGCGATTCGAGAAAGCCACCAGGTGCCGTCACGATCAGCAAGATGGCCAGCGGAATGCCCGCCAGCAGCGCGATACCGGCCGAGGTGGACACCATGATGAAGGTGTCGGCCAGCGCCTTCCAGTAACGGTCGATGGAAATACTCAGTTCAAACAACATAGCCCAGTACCCTGATTTCATGTGCGATGGTGGCAGGGCCTTGCGTCAGCGCGGCCCAGTCGTTGCGGGCGGCGGCACCATCGATGGCGATGATGAGCTGGCCCTGGGCATGGCCCTGGATGCGATCCACACCGCCGTGCAGCAGGCGCACCTTGGCGCCCAGTGCCTCGGCAATGCGGGGAAAGTCCGGCTCCAGCCCGTCATGGCCGCTGTAGCCCAGCTGCAGTACTTGCTCAAAGCGGCCGGTGCCGGGCGCTTGCGGCTGCAGGCGCTGCTGCAGGTCATCGGGCACGCCGTGGCGCAGCGGTGCCAGCAGGGCCTGGGTGGCGGCATGGCGCGGGTTGCCAAACACCTGCCAGACGTCGCCCAGCTCGGCAATCTCGCCCTTCTCCAGCACCAGCACCTGGTCGGCAATCTCGCGGATCACGCTCATCTCATGGGTGATCAGGATCACCGTGATGCCCAGGCGGCGGTTGATATCGCGCAGCAGCGCAAGAATGGCCTGCGTGGTTTCCGGGTCCAGCGCCGAGGTGGCCTCGTCGCACAGCAGAATCTCGGGCCGGGTGGCCAGCGCCCGGGCAATGCCCACGCGCTGCTTTTGCCCGCCCGAGAGACGGCTGGGGTAGGTCTTGTGCTTGTCCTGCAGGCCCACCAGGTCGAGCAACTCGGTCACGCGCTGCTGGATCTGCGCAGCCGGCACACCTGCGACCTTGAGCGGCAGCGCCACGTTCTCAAACACCGTCTTGGCCGACAGCAGGTTGAAGTGCTGAAAAATCATGCCGACGCGGCGGCGCAGTTGCACCAGGCCCGCTTCATCCAAGGTGCCAATATCGACACCATCGACCAGCACCTGGCCGCTGCTGGGCGCTTCCAGCCGGTTGATGGTGCGCAGCAGGCTGGACTTGCCCGCGCCGCTGCGCCCGATGATGCCGAAGATGCTGCCCGCAGCAATGTCCAAGGTGATGTTCTGCAGCGCAGGCACCTCACCCGCCGATGAGCGGTAGACCTTGCCCAGATCGCGGAATACCACGGTGCCCAAGGGGGCGGCGGCTACCGGCGCCTGGCCGCTTGCGGCGGTTGGTACCGCTGCGCTGGCGCGCGCAGCACGGCCCTCGGCGGCCGGCTCGGCCTCGGCGCGGAACTGCCTGCGCAATACGTTGGATACGGCGGAAAGGGCCATGTGCTTCTCCTGGTGTCCTGCCCTTACCAGGGCAAGGTGTAGAGCTTGGGGTCGTTGTTGAACTGCTGGCTGATCGCCTGCTTGACTGCCGCAGAGTTCTGGAACACTTGGACAAATTTGCGCAGCTTGGGGTCGTCGGCGCGGCTGGCCTGCGAGACAAAGCCCATCGCATAGAAACGGTCGGCAATGCCCGAATAGGCCAGGGCCTTGCTGGCCTGCTCCTTCTTGCCGGCGCTGACAAAGTAGCTCGGCCAGAGCACGGCCAGGTCCACATCGGGCAGCGAGCGGATCAGCTGCGGGCCTTCGACTTCATAAAAGCGCAGCTGTTTGGGGTTGTCGGTGATATCGGCCACCGTGGCGCCGGGTGCATCACCGGTGCGCAGGCGGATCAGCCCGGCCTTTTGCAGCAGTGCCAGGCCCCGGCCCTGGTTGACCGGGTCATTGGCAATCGCCACCTTGGCCTTGGCCGGCACATCGGCCAGCGATTGATGGCGCTCGGAGTAGATACCGATGTTCTGCAGCAGGCCCAAGCCCACAAACTTGAGCTGGTAGCCGCGCTCCTTGATGACATTGTTCAAAAAGGCCTGGTGCTGGAAGAAGTTCAGGTCCACATCGCCGTTGTTGACGGCCTCGTTGGGCACCGTCCAGTCGGTGAACTCGACCAGCTCCACATCCAGGCCCTGGCTCTTGGCGTCGGCAACCACCGCCTTGATGGCGTCGGCCGTGGCCCCCGGCGTGGAGGCGATGCGGATCTTGTCCGCTGCCTGCGCCAGTTGCCACCCTCCCAGCATGGCCGCTGCTGCAATTGCAGCCACCACGCGTCTGTTGATCTTGTTCGTCATGTTTTTCTCGCTTGCTTGATGAAAGGTCTTGGTACGCGGCTTACTTCTTCAGCCAGGCCAGCGTGTAGAGCCGGTCGTCATTGCTGAAAGACTTTTTGCTGACCGTGCGCACGGTCTCGGAGTTCTGGTAGATGCGGATGAACTTCTGCACCACCGGGTCGTTGACCCGGTCCTTCTTGACCACGAACTGAATGGCGAACTGTTGGTCCTCGATGCCCGAGTACGCCAGGCCGCTTGATGGATCAAAGGCTTTGGCTGCCACGATGAAGTGCGGGTAGCCCTGGGCGATATCGACATCACCGGTGATGCGCACCAGCTGCGGCCCTTCGACCTCGACAAAGCGCAGCGACTTGGGGTTGCTGGCAATGTCGTTGATGGAGCCCAGATAACCGACACCCGGCTTGAGCGTGATCAGCCCCACCTTTTGCAGCAGCAACAGGCCCCGGCCCTGGTTGACCGGATCACTGGCAATGCCCACCTTGCCGTTGTTGGGCACATCGGCCACGTTCTTGTGCTTGAGCGAATACAGGCCCACATTCGCCAGAATGCCGGTGCCGGCGCTGGCCAGCGCGTAGCCGTTCTTCTTCACCGCGTTGTCCAGAAACGGCTGGTGCTGGAAGTAGTTGATATCGATATCGCCGTTGTTGACCGCCACGTTCGGTGTGGTCCAGTCGGTGAACTCGATCACCTCCACCTCGATCCCCTGGGCCTTGGCATCCTTGGCCGCCGCATTGATGGAATCGGCATAGGCACCGGGCACGACAGCGATCTTGAGCTTGTCTGCCGCCACAGCCGGCAGCACCGCCACAGCAATGGCAGCGGAGATCAGCACACGCTTGAAACTCTGAAACATGGGACGTCTTTCTGGAGGTAAAGACTGCGCCATCACATGGCGGCAGCAGCAACGAAGCCTCCATTGGAGCTTTCGGGCTGGCTTTGCACCACGAAGAATTTCAAATATGGATATGAGAAGTCTGTGTTGGGGTGTCTATCGCTCGCAGTCACAACCAATGAAGGGGCGACTCGCCCATGGCAGCTGACCTGCTAAGTCAACCCAAGCAATAAAGAGATAGCTAGCTTTACCGGCGATAAAGCGTACGACACGCTGGATTTACATAAGGCTTTCTAACTGCGGGAAGCCATTCCAATCTTCCCGCCACGCAAAGGAGCGACGCTGCGCAAAGGGCTGGCGTTTACTCACCGCAATGAAGCGGTCAAGGCGTGTAGGAAGTTGGGGCGGGCTATGTGGCAAAGATGGAGCAGCTACCAACGAAGGTCTCTGGTAGAAACCGAGATGAATGCTCAAGCGTCTTGGCGAGAAGGTGATGGCCAGGACATTTGACCGTCCGGTAGCCGAGTTCAATATCCGAGAGTCAATCCTCAATCAATTTACCGCGCTGGGTACGCCCCGACGGTCGCTGCTGCTTAAATCCATTTGGGATTGGGAGTGCCTCGGCCTATGGCCTATTTATGCAACAGCGCCGCGCGGATCATCTCAGGGATAAGCAATAATCTCTTTAAATTTAAATCAATTTACTCGCTCGATTTCCATAACACACTTTTCGTCAACAACATTTGCTTTAAAAGCCTTTTCCGCAATGGAGAAATAATAATCAACCCCGCCCTCTTTAGATTCGCTTTTAATATAATTGATAGGTTGTTTTTCCTCGATTTCCAAAAGACTTCTGATGCTAGATTCTGCAATTTCACTAGCGGCGCCACTTCCTTGGTACAAGCAATCAACTCGCGCAACTTGCTCATCAAATGAAAACAAAATAATACATGTCATTAACGAAATCAATGCGGAGAAAATAATCCCATTTTTTAATTCTTTTGACAGCATGTGCCTTTCCTAAATCTAGAAGTATCTTGATAAGAAATTTCTTATTTTATTCAATAATACTTTACAAACGATCCCATTTGGAAAGAAATTCCATCCAATGCCGTTAAGTTTCCGCCAACAAACCTCTATTGGTTTTACTAAAATCATACCAATCGCGTCGAGCTGCTTAACGCCTAGCCTTAACCGTAAATCTTCGGTGTCATGGGGTGTTAGTGACTCTGAGTACAACGAGATGCTCAAGCACCGGGGATCGGTCTGGCTCTATGCCGAACTCCAATGGCAAGCTCCTGTACGTGGTCGACCACAGGCGCCCCTGTGCTCAGCGATGCTGCGCTCCAGTTCTGCTAGACCTTGAAGTGTTTGTTTGGACTGAGCCTGCGCCAACCAACGGGCCTGTCCGAGGGCTGATCAAGCTGACACTACTTGGACTGATACATACCCGATTACATGACGCCAAAAGACGCGAAGTGTGAAGCACCCACCGGCTCAGTCCATTCTTCTATCAGCCCTCGGATTTGAATAACCTATGGCCGACCAATTACACCTTCAGATTCAAGAATTCAACAATCTTTGGATCAATTAACCAAAGAATAATAGCTATTACTATTTTTACAACATCCGAATCAAACCACCAATCTATGAGTGGAATATCGAAAAAAATCTCCAATAAAAACAAAATCATTAGTATGCACGCGTGCAAAACACTAATTACTTGAAGACGCTGGAATAATGTTAGCTCATCATTCACACTCACCGCATTTCTCCTCAACGACCGAAACTACTGCACTTTGCCCCATTCCTACTGCCAAACTAAGATCCAGCCCTAGGCTTTGAGCCGCCCACCCTTGGACATCGTGGCTGTGGCTGGCGCTGCTGACAAGTTGGTCGTTGTCATCTTGCTGTTCGTAAGCAGCAAGGCGCCCGTCCTTGTCGTATTGGCAGCTGGTTTTTCATCGAATGTTGTGCCTTGTGCCGCCAATGGAACGCCTTGCGGTGGTTCTAACGCGGTCTCGCTGCGATCAGTGCTGGATTTCTGCTGCGGTCTCTGTTGGAGAGGGGAAAGGCCTACTTCAAACGCGTTGGTGAGGTGGGGTGGGACTAATAAACCAGAAAGCAATGGTCAGCAAGACCCTTTCCCAGCCGAAGTCCATCCACAAGGACATCACCTCAAACAATCGTTCAAAAATAATTAACAGACCTTGTATGCAGCACGCCGACTACTTGAAGCCGTTTGAAAAATGTCAATTCGAAATAAGCGCTCATTCAGTCCCTCTGCTATCTTGATTGTCCTCATTTATTTATTTCACCATCACTACGAAATAGCAAACTCCCAATTTGTCACCGAGCAGGTTGTGGACACAAAAGCTTAGCGGCTTTCACCTTCTCATAAAACCTAGAAAAATCATACACCTCTTGGTCAAATTTATTTTTACAAAAACATACTTTTGACATTCAAGACGTTAAACATACCTAAGTAGCCATAAGAGAAGAAATATTCTACACCAACCCTCCTCAAGAAAACAACATAATGACTTTCGGTGGGAACTGGGTTATTAGCATTTTTTACATTTAGCTTCATTGAATATTTTGAAAAGTTGCCTACTATATTTTCAACTACGGTGAAGTTATATACAGAGTCTGCAATTTCCTCAGGAACTTTTCGATGCACATGCACTAACGCAACTTCATCCGAAGTGCAAACCACATCGGAAAAACTAATGGCAGGAGGATAAGAAGCTGAGGCATGCATAAAAAATCCATAGATCATAACCAATGCGACTGACTTATGCAACAAGGTTAATGGCATAATTATTTATATTCAAAAACCCAATGATTTTATATTTGCTATTAATATGCAAATAATGCAAATCACTTAAACTCACCTCCAACGCCTATCACTTATCTTTTAGAGCCATTATTTTTGTTACGCAATATGGACTATGCCCTCCATCAGAGAATCCAGCAAGCTGCAACACCTCAAGAACCTCAAGCGGCTCGGCGCGGGAAAACAACTCATTTGTTCCTCTGAAGCTTTTAATCACTGGATTTTGAAGCGCAGAATAAAATCCATTTATGTCGCTAACATCCAATCCGAGCTCATAGAAATTTCCAAAATCAAAATTTTCATAAAGAGGATAACCGAATTTCTCTAGATTCAATAAGGCTACAGACTTAGGAATCAGCATTAATATCACTTTACACTCCTGAATACCCACAACCTCATCACAAATAGACTGAAAAACAGAAGGATTTATTAAATCAAACAGCTGATATAAATTTTCAAAAATATCATATTTCTCCTTGATTATATTGATGACCTCATCATTCTGACCCCAAATAGAGCACTCGGAACTTTGCTCTCTTTCACTCGGCCACATTCGAATATCAAATCCAATACACACATAATCCATTATCGTCCTCCTTGATTATTCCAGCTAGGGTAGGCGCTGCAGGGAAGCACTCCCGCAGGCTCATGATTAAATGTAGATTTCCAATGTTTTCTTTTATTCCAAATACAACCCTTCGGACCTTTATTCATTTGCCAAGTATGCCAATGTGGTATTGTAGGACCTACATTATTACCCTCCATATCCGAAGAGCTATGCGGAGTTCCATCGGCATGAAATTCCGAGCAAATGGTCCCTTCAGGAGGATCACATTTATCTGGGCAAAGCGCCTTCCCTAATGCATAACCGGCTGCAGCACCCCCTGCTGCACCAGCATTTCCTCCTGCATTCCCTCCTACTACTGCACCACTTGCGCCGCCCGCAACACCTCCACCCGGACCAGCAATAACTGTCCCCCCTACACCTCCAACTAAGCCGCCTACCGCCCCCCCCACAGCTCGTCCTGCAAGCCCTCCAACCACGCCCCCCACAGCAGTACATGCCGCCACACATTGTTGATTTGATTCAAGGCCGTATGCATCATAATTGACTAACGAATTATTTACTGAGTAAGAGTATAGATTGACTCCACTAATTAATCCGAGTGGATCAGATTCTATATATCGACCAATGATTGCGTTGTATTCTCTAAAGTAATTGTTATTAACACCGCTTTCATCATCAAAATATTGCCCAGGGAATCGGAGATTGACTTGCGCGATACTTTCCACAGTTTGAGTGGTTCCAAACGCGTCATTGATCTTTTTCCACGTAACCGTGCCTGCCTTATCTGTCGCTATATCAGGCGTACCCAGATGATCCGTATGCAGATAGTGATAGCCGGTTTGGGAACTAGCTAAATCACTATTAACAACCTCTGCCTGCCAAACCGGGTCTGTACTCCACAACCCCTGCTGACCCGCAATAGGATTGAACCCATAGGCTCGCTGCAGCTTGCCATCCTTATCCAACTCCCCGATGAGCGCCTGCTCGCTGTAGATGAAGTAGGTCACTTGCGTGGCCGCGTCTTTGGTCACGCTCTTGCTGATTCTGCGGCCGAATGGGTCGTAGCGGTACTGCGCTTGCGTGCCGTCAGTGCTCTCGTAGGTGATCAGCCGCTCGGCCGCGTTGTAGCGGTAGGTCTTGTTGTCCTGCCCACTCGTTTCCTGTTGGGTATGGCCCTGCGGGGTGTAGCTCACCTGGGTGTCTACTGCTGGCTTTTGGCTAAACGGCTCTTTTTGGGGATAGCGGACCATTTGGTTGTCGGCGTTGTAGCCCCAGGCTCCCGGCTGGTGCGCGCTACTGGTGCGATTGCCTACGGCGTCATAGCCATAGTGTTCGCTGGGCAGGCCCAGGCCCTGCAGGCTTTGGTCGGGGATTGCCTGGGTGAGGCGGTCCAGGTTGTCATAGCCGTATTGGGTGGTGCCCAGGTCGCTGTCGATCTGGGTGATATTGCCAGCCTTGTCGTATTGGTAGGCCTTGCTGGCGAGAACCTGGTTGCTGCCGTTCTTGACTTGGATGCTGGTGGGACGTTGCAGGGCATCCAGTACCGAGGATTTGGTTGCTCCTGGGGTTTGAATGACCGTGGGCATATTCCACTGGTAGTTTTGGTAGCGGATCTCGCTGCTGTTGGGTAGCGTGATGTGGGCGAGTTGCCCCTGGGTGTAGCTATAGGTTTGGGTGCTGCCGTCCGGATAGGTGTGGCTTGCCAGTTGGCCGTCGCTGTTAAAGCTTTGGCCTGTGGTGAAGCTGAAGTTTCCAGATTCATCTACTTTTCCATACGTAGTTTGGCTTTGTGCCGTGCGTCCTTGGGCATCGTGGCTGTAACTGGCGCTGCTGATAAGTTGGCCGTTGCCATCTTGCTGTTCGTAGGCAGCAAGGCGCCCATCGTTGTCGTACTGGTAGCTGGTTTTTTCATCGAGCGTGGTGCCGCCAAGCTGGTGTTGCGCTTGCGTCATGCGGCCAGCCGCATCGTAGCGGTAGCTGCGAGTATTGCCACCGGCATCAGTGCGCAAGACCAGTTGGTGGGCAGCGTCGTAGCGGTAGGCAATGGCTCCACCCATGGGGCGGGTTTCCTTGATTTGCTGCCCTGACTTGTCATATTCAAATCTGTGGGTGTTGCTCTTGGCATCACTCAAGCTGACAAGCTGGTCAAAGGCATTCCAGCTTTGTTGGGTGGATTGCCCTGCGGGGTCCGTGCCCTTGATCTTTCTGCCCAGTGCATCGTACTCAACCAGCGTGGTCTTGCCTGCAGGATCGGTGCTCGCTACACGCTGGCCCAGCACATCATAGGTTTGGCTTTGTGTGCGACTCTCTCCGCCACCCAGGTGCTGGGTGGTCGCCGTTAGCCTACCCTGTTGGTCATACCGGTAGGTCTCTTTGTAGGTGGGGTACTGGGTGGCTATCAGCAGCCCTGCCTGCTCGGTATCATCTGCCCCGTATTCGTAGCTGGTGGTGTTGCCTGCAGGGTCCTTGGTGGCCTGAATGCGGCCTCTCGCGTCATAGGTGGTTTCTGTGACCAGGCCGCTTGGGCTGATCGACTGGATAGGCCAGCCATTGCTGTCATAGGCGGTTCTGCGGCCCGCGCCTTCGGTCTCGCCTGGTGCCAGGATTTCAATCACTCGGCCCCGCTGGTCGTAGCGGGTGACCTGGGTGTTGCCCATGGGGCTGATGACATGGGTGCGCCTGCCTCTCGCGTCATAGCGGATTTGGGTAGCGTGGCCCAATGGATTGGAGGCCTTGGTCACATTGCCAGCGGCATCCACCTCCAGGCTGGTTGTGCGGTTCAGTGCATCGGTCTTGCTGGTGGGGGCCCCGCGCAAGTCATACGCCATCGTTCTCGTGTGCCCCTCCCCATCGGTTTGGGCGGTCACGTTGCCCGCACTGTCGTACTGCCAGCTTTGGGTAATCGCATCCGCCTTGGTCGCATCGCCCGCGCCCTTTGTGCTGCTGGTGAGCTGGCTGTAGGGGTCGTAGGTGTAGAGGGTGGTGCGCTGCTCAGGTAGGCCTTTGGCCTCCACCCATTCGATGACATTGCCTTTGCTGTCATAGCGCCAGGTACTCACAACCCCCAACTGGTTGGTGTAGCTGCTCTGCCGTCCAAACACGGGCTCATACGTGTACTTCTCCACGCTGCCATCGGGATGGGTGATTTGCAGCGGTTGGTAGTTGCTGTCGTAGGTCGTGGTGGTGCTGTAGCCCCGGGCATTGGTGTATTTCTGGCTGTAAGCGCCATCCCATTGGTTAGAGGCGGTCTTTTTGCCGTTGAAGGTGCGACTGAGCTCATTGCCTTGCAGGTCGTACTGGGTGACGGTGGCGTTGCCTCTGCAGTCGGTGTAGGTAACTTCGAACACCCGGCGCTCGCGCAGGTAGTTGTTGGCGCCCGTGGATGCGCAGCCGCTTTGCCCATCAAACTGGCCGACGCGCCCGCCGCCCCAGAGGTTGGCGAGCTTTTGCGTGGTGCCGCTGGTGCCTGTCGGGTCGATGGTGACGCCCTTTTTGCCCAGGCTCAGCATGGGCTCGGGCGCGGGGATGCTTTGGATGTACTGGGCGCTGATCTTGAGGCCCAGCGGGTCGGTGCGGCTGGTGATCTGGCCGTTGGCGTCGTACTCGTATTTCCAGGCGTGGCCCATGACGTCGGTGACCTGGGCCAGGCGCTGGCCTGCCCATTGGTAGCTGACGCTGCGCCCAGCCAGGTCTTCTATTCTTGTGATCAGGCCCCCTGCCATGGTGACGGTGTAGATGGTTTTGCCCCCGTGGTCCAGGATGCGGGCGCTGGTGGCGCTGTCGTAGGCGAAGCTGACTTTGACGCCGCTGGCGTTGGCATAGCTTTGGATGACGCCGTCTGCGCTGTAGTGGATGGTGTTGCCAAAGCGGTCGTACCACTGCCAGCCGGTGTGTTGGCCGGCAGCATCTTTGAGCCGTTTGATGTAAACGGGGGCGTTGCCTTTGCTCTTGGCCATGTACAGATCGCTTTGGCCGCTGCGCTCGTAGAGCACTCCTACCCGCTCGATAACCTTGGCATCGCTGCCCAGCGGATCGAGCTCAAAGCTGAGCGGCGCCCAGGCGGGGTTGAGCCACCAGCGTCCCTGGCTCCAGGAGCGGGCAATGTCCAAGCTGCCGCCCAGCACTTTGACGCTCAGGTCGATGTTGCTCTCTTGGTACTCGCCATTGATCCAGTTGATGCGTGGCTCGCCGGCTTTGGCGACTGGGGTGAAGCCCAACTCGGTGTTGGGGACGAAGGCGCCGATGCCTGAGATGCCTTGGGCGGAGGCGAGGCTGGCCAACCCCAAAGCGGACACCAGCAGGCTGGTGCGCAATATGTGCTTTGCGGGGGCGCCCCCATTTGCATTGGTGAGTGCTGCAGGCTTTGCCGCAGCAGTCGCTAATCCCGCTGTGTTTTTCTTTGTCATTGTCATATCTCGTTCCCTCATATTGCTTGGCCTGGCATGGGCTGATGCCTGGCCTTGCTGCGGCTTTGTGCGGCAGCAAGGCTTGATGGCCAGTGTTTTTTGATTGGGTTGTTCAGGGGCTGAAGGCTTAGCTACTGCCAGGGCCAGCAGGGCCAGATCCACCACCGCCTCCTCCGCCCCCGCCACCACCGCCGGGGCCTGAACCGGCACCTGCGCAGCACTCACCCCGGCAATGGGGCGTGCACTGTGGCGCCAGCGGCAGTTGGGTGCCGGTTCCTCCACCAGAACCACCGCCCCAGCCGCCACCTCCGCCGCCCCAGCCTCCGCCACCTCCACCTCCACCTCCACCTCCGCCGGTGCAAGATGTACCGGTGCCGACCAAGCGGCTGTATTGGGAGAACACCACCCGGTTCTCTCGCTCGCCGTTCACGCATTCAAACGAGCACTCAGCCGTGGCCCATACGCTGTATGACGAGCAGCTCGATGCCTTGCTGCTGAAGGTGTTGGCCAACGCGCGTTGCACAGCGGTAAAGTCGCCCGCCTTGGCATTGGTAAAGCCAATGCCCTTGGGGTGCAGCTTGACGGCGGTCACCCGGTAGGGGATGACCACACGCTGCTTGGCTGCCAGCACCTTGGGGATGTCCGCCAAGAACTCGTAGCGGTAGTACTCATCGGACTGGGGCGGTTTGAAGACGACCTCCTCTGCCTGGATCAGGCCGTAGTTGGTCAAGGTCAGCTCGCCGGTGTGCTCCTCGCCAATTTGCAGCTCGGGCAGGTTGATGGACAGCGGCTCCAGCAGCACCACGGGTGCAGGCACCTGGGTCTGGAAAGTCGCTTCCAGGGTGATGTCGTAGACATCGGGAATGGTGGTTTCCGTGACGCTGAAATCAATGCTGATGGTTTGGTACTGCAGGTGCACCCGCTCTGTGGTGGTAATGCCCGGGCGCACAAAGATGCGGCCGGTCTTGTCAGAGTGGCGCGGGCCGCTGGCACGGTAGGTGTAGGTGCCTGGTGGCAGGTCCGTCACGACAGCCTTACCTTCCGCATCGGTGGTGAGCGTGCGCAGATAGGTGAGCACGGCATCGTTTTGCAGGCGGATGCGTGCGCCGGCCACACCCTTGATCGGCTGGTTGTCCGCGCCCAGGGTTCCGGTAAACAGATCGGTGATCTGGAAGCTCACGCCGCCCTGCCCGCTTTGGGTCACGGCCACCGATACCGGAATGACGCCATCGCCGCTGTTGCCTGCGGTGACGATCAGCCGGTAGTTGTAGATGCCATCGGCCACGCTCTTGTCTGGGCTGGCCGTTACCTGGATGGGCACTTCGCCGCCCACATCGATGGCACCGATCTGGTTGCCGCTGGCCAGGAACACCCAGGCAGGCGGCGGGTTGCCGCTGTTGTCTACCAGCTTGACCTGCACATTCTGCGCAGCCACCAAACCGCGGTTGCCGATAACTACGCTCTCGGTAACGGAGCTCTCTTGCTGCACGCCGGTTTCGATAAACGTGGGCTTGGCAAACAGATCTGGCCGGGCCTGCACCAGCTTGTAGTTGATGCTGAATGTGCCGCGCGGCGTATCGCCTGAATCGGCTGCAAAGGCGGTGAGGACGACCGTGCCCGACTCACCTGCGGCAGCGCTGCCGGTGAACTTGATGACCATGGGCACGGAGGCACCAGCCGCAATATTGACGGGCGGGCCTGCATCCACACTGATGCCCGGTGGCAGGCTGCCGCTGGGCTGGTTGGCGGGCACGACGGCCCAGCGCACCCCCTCCACGCCCGTGCCAGCACTGGCACGCGCCTGGATGGTGATGTTGCTCGCAAAATCGCGCGCCGCCGTCAGGTTGTAGCTGGAGAGGTTAAAGCTCAGACGGTTGATCGTGAAGCGCCCTTGCTCAGCGGTTACGGTTTCATCGGGATGGACCACCGAGACGACATAGGTGCCGTTGTCATTGGCCGCGGGCACAAACTCATAGCGGTAATTGCCGCTCGCATCGGTTGCGATATTGATGCGGCGTTTGAAGCCTGCGATATCCAGCACGATGCGCAGCGCAGCATTCGGGATCGCCTGCGCGGTATCGCGGGTGACGGCAGCGCCGGTGATGACAATGCTTTGCGCCCCATAAGACAGCGCAGGGCTGATATTGGCCACCGTGCCGGTGTAAGGCGTCTTGGGCACCTCCGGCACAACGGGGGCGTTTTGCACCGTCACCACACGGGTGGCCTGCGCGGTCTTGCCTGCGGCTGAGATGGCCACGGCCTTCAAGGTATAGCTGCCATCGGCTGCCGCGTTGGCAGCCCACTGCGCGCTGTAAGGCGCTTGGGTAGGCGATGCCAGCAACACATCGTTGGCGTAAATATCTACCTTGGCAATGCCCGCTGGGGCAGAGGCCACGGCGGTGATGGTAGCCGCGCTGGACAACACCGCATTGGGCGCAGGCGCCACAAAGCTGATGCTGGGTGGCGCGCTGGCATAGGTCACGGTGACCGTTGCGCTCTTGGGGCTGGTGCCGCGCGTGTTGCTGGCAGTCGCCTCCATCTGGTGCACGCCTTCGGCCGGCAAACTGATGCTGACCGCAAAGCTGCCATTGGCGCCCACGGTCACCGGCGAACCCGATGTCTGCCCATTCAAGAACAGCTGCAGCTGCGAGCCCGGCATTGCCGTGCCCGCTACATTCAGCTGCGGCACGGCCACGGTTGCACCCGTTGCTGGCTGGGTGATGACCGGAGCGGCAGGGGCACTCAGATTGAGGCTGAAAGGAATATCCAGCACCGCCGCAATGCCATCGGCATCGGTCGCGGTGATGCTGAAGCTATGGTTGCCATTGGGTAGCTGGGCAAAGTCCACCATCTGGCTGTGGCTGACCGGACTGGCCCGGCCATAGCTGCGCTCAAAAATCTGCACGCCGTTGACGGCCGCCTTGAGGCTGGTGACACCCACGGCACTTTCTGCGCCAACCGCCAACGTGCCCGGCTGGGTGATGGTGGCATTGGCTTGCAGCGCTTGGCCGGCAAAGCTGGCCGTTATGGCTGGGCCGTTGCCGCCTTGCTTTTGTAGTTGGACGGTGCGGGTAGCGGTATTGCTCAAGCCAGCCGTATTGGTAGCCTTGGCTTTGAGGGTGTAGTTGCCATTGGGCACGCCCACCAAGGACCATTGCACTTGGTACGGCGCGGCGCTAAGCAGGGCCAGGCGCTTGTCGTTCACCAAGATTTCCACATCCCGCAGGCCATCAGCGTCGCTGGCTGTTACTGCGATGGTCGTGTCTTGCTCCAGCACCGCGTTTGCTGCAGGTTGGCTGAACTGCACCACCGGGCCTTCAGGTGCATAGGCAATGGGCTGGCTGAGCGAGAACTGGTTGGTCTTGTTCTGCGCCGTGCGGAACTGCACATACAGCATCTTGTCGCCACCGCCGCTTGATACGGTGTAGATCACCTTGTTCGGATGGCTTGCCATGGTCTGCCAAGGCAGTGCCTCGCCAAACTGGTCGGATTCCTGAATACGGTACTGCGCTGCCTGTGGGCACTCCAAGACCAGCTCAACATTGCGAACTCGGGTGACATAGCCCTGGGTGGGCGCCATCGTGCAGGCCAGCACCGGCTCTGCGCTCAGGTAGCTGCCGTAGTCCACACCGGTACTGACAGCATTGCCTTGGCCTGCCGGATTGCCCACCGCATCTTTGGGGCCGCTGGCATGCCCCCACCAGTTGCCGCGCGCTTGCACCACGGCAGCGGGCTGGGTGTTACGCACCCCAAACTGGGTATTGGCCGAAATATCGGATTCAGCGATGGCAGGCGTTGCACCTTGCTCGGCCAACAGACCCACCTCGTTATGGGTGATGCGTGATGCGCTGATGCTGGGACTACCACTGCCTATCACCCGAATACCCACGGCATTGTGGCTGAGCTGCAAACGGTTGAAGCTATAGGCACCGCCATGCACGACCAGGCCAGCGCCCCCGTTCATATAGCTGGGCAAACCTGCTGTGCCACCGGCATACCGAATCTGCAAGCCATCGAGTTTGAGGCCAGCCGCAGGCACACCTGCCTCGACCAGCACGCCCAGCCAATCACCTGCTTGTGCAGTGCCAGGCTCTGGGTTGGTGGCCGCAATGGCGCTGTCATCGAACTGGCTGGTGAATAGGACGTTGGAGCCAGTCTGCAACTGATCGCGCACATTGATGCCAGCGCCCTCGCCAAATTTAACGACAACACCGTCGGCAATGCTGAGCTTGGCATTGCCTGCCGCCAGTGCGACGGCACCGCCTGCCAACCCGGTGCCTGCCAGAACTACCGCCGCCATGGTTTGGCTATGCCTTTTGCCCGCCGTGCCCGCCCTGCGGCATATGGAGGCCCACGCTTGTCGGGAGAATAACGAAGTGATATGGGAGAGTTGCATGGTCTTCTCCTTCTTATGGGTTGACGGTGATCACGCCGCTGGTGGCCGGCACAAAGCCGGGGCTGCTGGCTGTGATTTGGGTGGTGCCTGGAGATATGGCGGTGAAGGTGGGGCGGGCGGAGGAGCCTGCCTCTTTGGCCCAGGTAGCGGTGTTCGTCACAGTGCCTATCGACGGAATAGAGCTGGTAAAGGTGACGGACAGATTGACGGCTGGGTACTGGCTATTGGGCCAATAGGCCCCGTTTACTTGCGCAGCTACATATATATTCGTATACGTTTGACCTACGCGTAGCGCACTAGGGGCACCGTTCAATAATAAAAGCGGAGTAATAGTTTCTGTCGTGACCACGCCAGAAGTGAATCCAGCAGCGCTAGCTTCAATCTGGGTAGACCCCGTATCTAGCCCAGTAACAAAGAAATATGCACGACTTTGACCAGCAGGAATGGTTACCGTCTGCGGCGTCGAACAAACTTCCGACGCAACGCAACGCAGATTGACCACCACCGCATCCGCACCGCCACTGACCACACCATTGATCAAGCGCTCTACATACACCTCGCTGGTATATGTATACAGCCCCTTACCCACAACCACCTTGGACACATTGCTGTAACGACGTACCTGCAAGCCTTGCGCGGCAGCCGTGACCGTTTGCACCGCAGACTGAGCAGTCGTTATGCCTACTACTTCGGCTTCTACCCTGTAGGTTCCCGCAGCCGCTGGCTGGGCCACATAGCCAGTGCGAGACGTAGTGCTGTCCTTGGGTATCAACAACTGTGTAATCAAATTGTTACTGTTGTCGTAGATGCCATTGACGACCCCTGCTGGGCTCTGCTCCTTCGCTGCGACATTGACCTGCAATGCGTTGGCCGCAACTTGGCTATTAGGCCAATAAGCTCCTGGCACACTGAAGGTAATTGAGAAGTCATCTCTCACACTAGATGTCGTACGGCTTCCATCTAAACTGTTAAACACCACTGTGGGGACAACGACATCGATAGGAGTCGGTATGGCTGCGGTCGCTCCTTGCGCAGTTGCCTCGATATATGTCGATCCCACCTCTAGCCCAGTAACAAAGAAATATGCACGACTTTGACCAGCAGGAATGGTTACCGTCTGCGGCGTCGAACAAACTTCCGACGCAACGCAACTCAGATTGACTACCACCGCATCCGCACCGCCACTGACCACACCATTGATCAAGCGCTCTACATACACCTCGCTGGTATATGTATACAGCCCCTTACCCACAACCACCTTGGACACATTGCTGTAACGACGTACCTGCAAGCCTTGCGCGGCAGCCGTGACCGTTTGCACCGCAGACTGAGCAGTCGTTATGCCTACTACTTCGGCTTCTACCCTGTAGGTTCCCGCAGCCGCTGGCTGGGCCACATAGCCAGTGCGAGACGTAGAGCTTTCCTTGGGTATCAACAACTGTGTAATCAAATTGTTGCTGTTGTCGTAGATGCCATTGACTACCCCTGCTGGGCTCTGCTCCTTCGCTGCGACATTGACCTGCAATGCATTGGCCGCAACTTGGCTATTAGGCCAATAAGCTCCTGGCACACTGAAAGTAATCGAGAAGCCGTCCCTCACGCTGGCTGTCGTCCGGCTCCCATCTAGACTGTTAAACACCACTGTGGGGACAATGACATCCGTCGGAATCGGTGTGGCTGCGGTCGCTCCTTGTGCAGTTGCCTCGATATGTGTCGAGCCTGCATCCAGTCCTGTCACATAAAAATATGCACGGCTTTGCCCTGCTGGAATAGTCACCGTCTCCGACGTAGAGCACACTTCTGCGGCCACGCAACGCAGATTAACTACCACCGCATCTGCACCACTACTGACCGCGCCATTGATCAAGCGCTCGACGTATACCTCGTTCGGATGGGTATACAGCCCCTTGCCCACAACCACCTTGGACGCATTGCTGTAGCGGCGCACCTGCAAGCCTTGTGCGGCAGCCGTGACCGTTTGCACCGCAGACTGAGCGGTCGTTATGCCTACTACTTCGGCTTCTACCCTATAGGTTCCCGCAGCCGCTGGCTGGGCCACATAGCCAGTGCGAGACGTAGAGCTGTCCTTGGGTATCAACAACTGTGTAATCAAATTGTTGCTGTTGTCGTAGATGCCATTGACGACCCCTGCTGGGCTCTGCTCCTTCGCTGCGACATTGACCTGCAATGCGTTGGCCGCAACTTGGCTATTAGGCCAATAAGCTCCTGGCACACTGAAAGTAATCGAGAAGTCGTCCCTCACGCTGGCTGTCGTCCGGCTCCCATCTAGACTGTTAAACACCACTGTGGGGACAATGACATCCGTCGGAATCGGTGTGGCTGCGGTCGCTCCTTGTGCAGTTGCCTCGATATGTGTCGAGCCTGCATCCAGTCCTGTCACATAAAAATATGCACGGCTTTGCCCTGCTGGAATAGTCACCGTCTCCGACGTAGAGCACACTTCTGCGGCCACGCACCGCAGATTAACTACCACCGCATCTGCACCACTGCTGACCACGCCATTGATCAAGCGCTCCACATATACCTCGTTGGGATGGGTATACAGCCCTTTACCCACAACCACCTTGAACACGCCACTGTAGCGACGTACGTGCAAGCCAAACTTCTCCCTTACCTCCACATTCAGCACCTTGCGAATCAACCCAGGCGCCGTAATATCTATCGCGGTCTTACCCTTGGTCAAAGCATTCACAGTGACCGGTACCGTCGCATAAATCTGCCCCGTAGGCACAAACACCTCCGCCGGACTCACAGCAGCAACCGCAGGATTCTGGCTAACGACAGAAACAGTAATCCCGCCCTGAGGCGCCGCCTTGCTCAACTGCACACGAACCGTTCGGCTGAGCTCTTCATTCATCACCAGATCTGCAGCAGGATCAGTGTTAAGACTGATGGCGTCCACATTCACGCTGGTCTGGCCGGACTGGTAGCCAGTGGCGGTTGCAGTCAAGGTGGTAGCACCCAAGGCCTTGCCATTGATGCTGAAGCTCACCCGGCTTTGACCCGCAGGGATGAGCACGGTGGCAGGGGCTTGGGCCAGACTGCTTTGCGCGACAGCCAAGCTAACGGTCAAGCCGCCTGCAGGAGCTGGCTCAGTAACCTCCACAGTCACGTTGGTGCTGCCTGCAGGCGCTACCACTACGCTGGATGGCAATACCAGGGCCTTGCCTCGTACGGCGACGGTGGCCAGTGCACTGGCGTAGCCGTCTGCCTGCGCGGTCAAACGGCTGGTACCGTCGACCAATCCCGTCACTTCAAAATTCACGCTCTGTTGTCCGGCAGGCACTACCAAGCTGCTGGAGGCCGAAAGCACCGCCGTGTCCGCGTTGTCCAACCGCACCGTCACATTGCTTGCAGCAGGCGCAGGCAGCGACAAGGTCATCGGATAGTTGCGGTTGACCCCGACTGTGGGACTGGCAGGGGCCAAACCGAGAGAAGGCAGGCTGACCACTTCAATGTCGGTTTCCGCCATGCCCAAGCTCGCGTGGCTGGCCGTGATCTTGGTGGTGCCCAGGCTGCTGGCCTGCACCTCCAGATCGGCGCTGGTTTGCCCCTCAGGCACAGTGACGCGGGTAACGGCTGAGGCGACCGAAGGAACGCTGCTGCTGACATCGATCAGCGTGCCGCCTGCGGGGGCTGGGGCATTGAGCGACACCCGTAGCATGGCCACCACACCGGGACTGAGCTTGAGTTTGGCTGGCTCCAGCGCCAAAGGTGCCTGGCCGATATGCACCAGGCCTTGCTGCACCAGGTAAGGGATACCGACGATGCCCCAGACCACCTGCGTGCGAATGGTGCCTGAGGGCACAGAGATTGCATTGAGCGAGTTGCCATTGGCGGTGTTGCCCGTACCCACCGGTGACGAAGCCAGGTCCATGCTGATCGCAGGGCCACTGTGGTGGTTGATGGCGGTGTTGTTGATAACGGGGGAAGCCGATTCAATCGCCACGCCGCTGCCGTATTCGATGACGACATGGCCCAGCTGCGTCAGCGCCTGGTTGGTGCCTGCGGTGAAGCGCCATTGCCGCCAGTCACCGGCGGCGGGCGTTGCAGATGCCGAGGTGATTTTGATGGGCAAGCTGGGAGTGCCCACGGCCTGGAGCGCACCCCGCTTCAAAGTAAAGCTGGCCGCCGCTGCCATCTGGATGGTGACACCGGGCTCAATACTCAAGGTAGCGTTGTTATCCACAATCACATCGCCCTGGAACAGATAGGGCGACTGCGCTGCACGCAATGTTGTGTTGCTGGTGATCACGCCCGTCACTGGCGTTTGTGCCAAAGCCGACTGGGCCGCACAGAGCAGCATCAGCCAAAGGCCCAGCATCTGCAAGCCCTGCCAGGCCTTGCGTGCCCATGCTGTAGCTTGGTGCAGCGAAGATGGTGATTGTTGTTGGTACATGCTTCCCCCGGTATTTCTCATTTGTTGTTTGCGCTCATAAGCGTCCACACGGCGCTTGCAGCCGGTGGTTGGCGGTCTGTTGGATGGCGGCGGTTTGGGCCACTTGCTGTGTGTAGCTTTGCCAGCCGCCGTCTAGCCAATAGGCAGGCAAGGTGGCCATTGCGGCACTGGTCTCACTTGCGGAACGGCCCGCTTTGGATGCATCGGTGCTAGGCGCCAAGGTATTTTCGACTTGGGCACGCAAGCTGTCGCTGACCACGCCATCGGTGATGACCACCAAGCCCTGAGCGTAGCCCGCATGACGTACACGCTTGAGCCGGTCTTGGTAGGCGCGCGCAATGGCGGCCACCAACTTGGCATCGCGCTCTTTGCCTTCGGCCCTGACGGCTACTAGCTGCTCAGGCGGCACCGGCCACTGCGCCTGAGGCGCACGTTGCATGGCTTCGCTGGCAGAGATCACCGTCCATTGCATGCCTTGGCCCAGAGCGGCTATCCAAGTCTGCGCATCCAAGGGCTGCAACAACGGTTGGCTACCTGCCGTCGCCGCTTTCGCGGCCTGCCATGCTCGGACACCGCCCCGCACCGCCTGCAACTGGGCAAAGCCTTGCTGGCGCAGCTGACGGCAGGCCTGGTCAACCTCGGCGTTGTCGAGCCCGGTGCCCAGCAGCACTACGGACGTTTGCTGCAAGAAGCGTTTGCTGGCCATGTCAGAAAGCTCCAGCTGCAAGGCGCGCGCAATGGGCGCTGCGCGTTGCAGGCTGCGCGGCCGCACATCCACCAAGGTAGGAGGCTGGGCGCTTTGCATCGATGCAGCCGCCTCAGCAGCGTTTACCCAGCAGGCCTGGTCCAGCGCGAGCGGCGCGGTTTGCACCGGCCATGCCAACGCGGGCGTCTCTGTGGTTTGCGCTGCATATTGCGCAGCCGAACAGCCCAACTCCTTGGACGGGGCAGAAGCCGATTCAGACTCCACCAAAGGCGGAGGCGCAGTGACTGGCCGCGACCAAGCTGCTGCATCGCAGGCAGTACCACCCAAGGCTGCGCCGACCAAGACGGCCAGCGCAGCGTGCGTGCCCCATCTGGGGCCGCACACCTTGTGCTTAACGGCCATGGCCAGCTCCCAGCACAGCCTTGCGTCGTACCCCCACCAGCGCCGCCAAACCGGTCAGCAGCGACAGCATCAGCACGGCCAACCAGCCCAAGCCCGGCACGGGCACGGCTTGCTCATCGGCAGGCAGCGGTCCACTTTGGATAACCGGGCCACCCGGGTCTTTGATGACGCCATTGGCGACCAGGTCGTCATCGCCCAGCTGGCCATCGGTAATGCTGAAGCTCACCCGGTTGCCCTCCAGCTTGAGGTTCTTGGGCACATACCAAAGGCTGCGGCCACGCGAAGAAGGTGTAGGGCCGTACTTCATGTAGTTGCTCACGCCAAACAGGTTGGGCCACTCGGTCGTGATGGTCACCGTGCTGCCCACGTCGCAGCCGACCAGTTCGTACTCGAACACGCCATGGGGGAACACCAGCACATCAAACAGCGGCAGCCAGCCCTGCGCCCGCTTGACGGCGGTCTTGTCAGGGTTGAAGTGGCAGCTAGCGCCCCCACCCGTGACCGAGGCCTTCAGCGTGCCCGTGCCCGTGGGCGTGGGGATGGTGACTTGCTTGTCACCCGCGGGGGCCGGAGTGTTCTTGAGGCCCAGCTTGACATCGGGCGCACCGGCGGTGGTCACCACCACTTCGTAGTCACCCACGGTTGGGTTGGCGCTGAACATCAGCGATGCCGCCAGACCCTGTGCATCGGTCGTCGCTTGCGCAGTCAAGCCGCCACCCGCAAAGACAGCGCCTGCTCCGCTGGTGGGCATGCTGAAGCTCAGCACACGCCCTGCCACCGGTTCACCCAGTCCGTTGACCAGCTTGACACGGATCACCTCGGCAAAGGCCGTACCCACCACCGCAGACTGGCCGCCACCGGCAAGCACCTGCAGGTTCAGCACGGGCGCCGTTGCAGCCGTGTTCGTCAATGCAAACCGCACGCCGTCTGCCACACCGCCTGCACTGGCCAGCACCTCGAAGCTGCCTTCGGTGTTGTTGGCCGTGAGCACCGGCGCGCTGGCAAAACCATTGGCATCGGTTTGCACCTCTGCTTGCAAAGCGCCGCCTGCAAACGTGGCGCTTGCTCCGTTGGAAGGCAACTCGAAACGAATGCTGTGGTTGGCCACGCCCAGGCCTTGGCCATCCACCAGTTTGACGGCAAGCGCTTGCGCAAAGGCCGCGCCTACATGGGCCGACTGGCCGCTGCCGGCAACGCCAAGCAGCTGGAGCACCTGCACCGGCTGGGCCGTGTTGGTCAGCGCGAATGTCGCCTCGCCAGAGACACCTGCCGCTGTAGCGCTCGCCTGGTAGCTACCCTCCGCGCTGTTAGCCGTCAGCACCGGCGAGATCGCCAGGCCTTGGGCATCGGTAGAGACGCTGACGGTTTGTGAGCCATCGGCAAAGCTGGCCGTGGCATTCCCCATTGCAGCCATTGGCAGCGTGAACACCACCAGCTGACCCGCCACCGCTGCGCCTTGCGCATCCACCACCTTGGCTTGCAAGCGCTGGGCAAAGGCCTGGCCCACTTGCGCTGTCTGGCCGTCGCCAGTCACCCGCTGCAAGGTCAAGATGGGGGTTGCCGCATCGCTGTTGCGCAAGTCAAAGCTAGCGGGGGTGTTGACGCCGTCCACACTGGCAAACACTTGGTAGGCACCCACGACGGCATTGGCCGTGATGGCATCGGTGCTCGCTAGGCCTTGGGCGTCGGTGCTGACCTGCAAGGCGGCAGTGCCGTTGCCAAACACCGCACTGGCGCCACTGGCAGGTGCGGCAAAGCGCAGGGTCTGACCGGCTACCGGGGCACCATTCTCATCGGCCAGACGTACCTGCAGCGGCGCCGCAAACGCAGTGCTTACTTCGGCAACCTGCTGATTACCGCTGCTGATGGCCAAGGTCCAGTTCTTGGTGGCAGAGCCGTCATCCTTCCAGGCGGCAGATACCAGGCCGATCCACTGCGCTACGGACTGTAGTGCCGCATCGCGCCCAGCAGCTTGGGGCAGCGCACGCAGTTTTTCTTGCGCTTGCAGCAGCGCAGCAATCGCATCGCCCAGCTTTTGCTGCTGGACAGCATCGGCGGCTTGGTCGAACAGGGCCACCAGCTGGGCCTTTGCTGCATCGGTCAAACCTGCAATGGCGGGAAGCGCTGTGCGTGCATTGGCCTCCGCCTGCTGCTGCGCGATGGTGCGCAGGCTGTGCGACCAGCTCTCCACTACCACCCCATCTGCGGTATTGCGCAGCTGGGATTCCAGGCTGAATGCCTTGGCATCTGCGGGCAGCTGCAGCCACAGCTCAACGCCCTGGTCTGCACCGGCAGCCAGGTCCATGGGCCAGCTCAGCTGGTCGCCGTTTTGCGCGGCTGCTGGCTTGGACGACAGCAGCTGGGCGCCGTTGGCCAAGGCGGTGCTCAGCGTGAGCTGGCGGGCCTTGTCGTCGCCATTGTGGATGACGGTCTTCAGGTACACGCTGGATTGGGCGAGCATGGGGTCTGCCAGCTTGGGCTTGCTCAGCACCCTCTGGGCCTGAAGCCATGCCGTCCATTCCGTGCCGCTCAGCTGCTCAGCCAGGCTGTCAAAGCCCATGGCCAGCACCTGACCCTTGCCGTAGCTGCTGCGTGCTGCGGCGGTTTCTCCGGTCGCGTAGCGCAGCTCGCTGGTCGCTTGCGCATCAGCGGCCAAGGCCCAGCTTGGGCGGGTCAGCGGCAGCGCGTTAGCGCCCAACTGCAGTGCGGCGTTGGCCAACGGCTGATCGGCATAGCTGCCCCACATATCGGCAATGGCGCGCAAAGAGGTATCGGCAGCGCCGTCCACCACCAACGAGGCACCACGCAGCACGGCAGCGCGCACTTCTTCTTGCAGGTGGGCGCCCAGATCAGTGAGCGACCCGCTCAGCCACAGCAGGCTGAAGTCGCCGGCACGCAGCGCCTTTTGGAAGGCAGCAGCTGTCTCAACGATCTCTGCCTCATCGTCATACGCGGCCAGCACGGTTTGTGATGTCTGGCGCTTTTGCGCGGCGCAGGCGGTGTCTGCGCCGCAGCCGATATAGGCCAGCACGCGCAGACCCTGGTCTGCTGTTTGCGTGGCAGTCACGGCCTCGCTGCTCTGGATACGGATGAGGGTAGAAGCGCTGTTGTTGCTGCTGATATCGTCCTTGGTGGACGAGCCGATACGCGCAGCCACGGCAAACTCCTTAGCGCTGCCGTCCTTGGCTGTTTGCACTTGCAGGGTCAGGATGGCGGTGGAACGCGTTGCCATATCGCCCAGGGTCCAGACACCATTGGCATAGCTGCCCACAGCGGCCGATGGGCTCAGCACGGTTAAGCCCGCAGGTATTTCCACATTCACCGTGGTCGCCACAGCCGTTGCCGGGCCCAGGTTTTCTGCGGTGATCGTGATGGTGGATGTATCGCCGCGTTTGACGGTGGCCGGGGTGGCACCGGCGGCCACTGCCAGGTCAGCCTTGGGCTCGGGATCGGGGTTGTCGGGCGTGGCGGCACGCTTGGCAAACAGATAGCCGGATGCGGCGGTGCCGGCAGTCAGCTCAATGCTGCTGAACTTGCCCGCCGCGCTCTGCCCGCCCGCAGAGCCCGCCAGCGCCGCGCCATCCACCAGGCCATCGCTGACACCGGCGACCAAGGTGTAGACGCCTGGCTTGAGGTTGGTGAAGTGGAACGCGCCTTGCGCATCGGTATACGCCGTTTGCAGCTCGGCGGCGCCCGTGCTGGCTTGGGTACCGCTCAGTTTGACCTCGGTCACGGGGATGCCCGGCTCGCCGCTGTCGCGCAGGCCATTGGCATTGCTGTCCCGGTACACGAGGCCCGCAATGCTGGCCTCGGCCGCGCCGGCCACAAAGCCGATGCTGTACTGGCCGCTGGTGTTGGCATCGAAGATATTGAGAAAGTAGCTCCAGCTCAGGTCCTCATTGCGCTCCTTGGACAACCAGACGTTTTCTGCAGGCACGATATAGCCGTCCGACCGCGTGACCTGCACCGGCAGCTTGGCGCCGCGCGCCGGATCAGGCACCTGGGCATAGGCAAAGCCCTGGGCTACAGGGCTAAAGCGCAGGCTGGCGTTGTTGCCCTGCACGGTCATCTGCGCCGATGCCGTCTGGTTCTGCACCTCGGTGTCTGCGCCATCGGACTCGTAGACCCGGTAAACATCACCATCCTTGGCGAGAAAGTCGCGCACCTTGTCGCGCCCTGGCAGATCGACGCGCACATCCTGGACCAAGGTATGCGTGCGCACTTCCTTGATCAGCGAGGTGACCGCGCCGCCCAGGGAATCGGCATGGGTAAAGCTGGCGTTGAACTCGACAAACTTGCCCGCCAGGCTGGTGACCATGGACCAGCGGCCCATTTTGGAAGTACCTGACTCAATATCGCCAAAGTCCAAAAGCAGGCTCTTGCCTGCTGGTTGGTCGCCCACATAGCCGCCCAGTATCTGGAAGCTGATCGCCAGGCCCTGACGGTTCTCCACAATGCGGGGCTGGGCCGTGTCGATCTTGGTCTTGTGGGATGTGCCGCCGCCCTGGTTCTTGATTCGGACGCCCAGGGTGAAGGGCTCTGCCGCTTCGGTCTCTGGCGTGAAAGCGTCGTCGGCATACACATCACGCGGCAAAAAGTAATCCAGCACCAGCTCGGGCTGGGGGCGTACCACGATGGATTCTGGCGCCACCTCGACGGAATCGGCCTTGCCATCGAGCGTGTAGCTGACCTTGGCCCCCACGTAGTACACAGCGCCTTGCGGGTTGCTGCCACCACTGCCCGCAGCAGGAATGATGAGCCAGTTGATATGGGCCACCGCCTTGGGCGCGATCACGCCATTCTGCAGGTTGGTGATGCCCGTGACCTGGTCGGTGCGGTAGAAGAACGTCGCCCCCTGGGCATTGGGGTCCGAGGTGGCTATGACCAGGTTGTTGTTGGCGTCGAGGAACCTCAGCTCGATGGAGACGTTCTCCAGCTTCTGGTCCGCCAGGCCATTGGTGATGACCATCTTGGCGTCAAACGCCTGGCGCTCCAGCGAAAGCTTTTGCTCAATGACAATTTTGACTTCTGCACACACGGCATCTGCGGCTTGTGCAAAGGCACTGCTGATCGAATACAGCAGCCCCAGCACGAACATGCCCACCACCGTCGCCCAGCTGGTAAACAGCGGGCGGCCCCTCATTTTTTCATACATGCTGTGTGTCCATCTTTAGTAGGCCCAGAATTGCGAACGCCTTCTGGCCCTCCACCCCAATTGATGCCTATCAACGAATTTCCAAAATTTATGGATATTTATTGATAGTTTTATTGCATTTTGAAGCGCATTTGAATGAACACTGCTTACATGACGCTGACGCGCAGTTAGGCAAACACAACAGTCGCCGACAGGGGTAAGTACTGACAATCTTCCGGAGCAAGGCATGGGCAGCCTTGCTGAGCTATCGCCTCATAAAGCGGCAGACGGTGAGAAAGCGCCGTAAGAAAAACAAGGCAGTGCATCACCCTCGGTTGCAGGGCGACCAGGACAAAAAGTAGTGGAAGGGGCGTCAGGCCAGCCTGGGCTGACGCAGCTGCTGCATGCGGTAGATCAGCCCCTGGGGCAGGCGCCGGGAGAGCGCGATGTCGACCGCATCGCGGCCTTTGAAGTCGGCTACCGAGACGTCGGCGCCGGCGTCGAGCAGCAGCTCCAGGGTCTTGAGGCGACCGAGGCGTGCGGCATAGAAAACAGGGGTTTCGCCGTGCTCGCGCAGGTTAAGGAGGGGCTGTGCCTGCAGCAGCGCGCGGCACATGGCCTCGTCATCGCGCCACACGGCAGCCCACAGCGAGTAGCTGGCATTGGCGCCGTGCGAAAGCAGCAGTTCGACCAGCGGCAGGTTTTCGCCCCGGGCAACGGCAAACCACAGCGCCGTGGCGCAAAAGTCGCCATTGCATTCGCCCATCGGGGCTTCGGCCTCCAGCACGGCACCGGCGGCCAGCAAGGTGGCCACGGTCTCCAGGCCGTTGGTGTCGGCTGACTGGGCGTTTTGCGCGGATACGCCACAGGCCACCTGCAAGGCGGTGCGTCCCTTGCCATCCACCGCCTGGGCCCACTGCGGCGCCTGCGCCAGCAGCTGGGCCACCAAGGCGGCATCCCAACGCTTGGCAGCAGCAAACAGCGAGGTCTTCGAAGGCAGACTCATGCAGGGCTCCTTATGGCTTGTGACCATGCTCCAACGCGCAATGTACACCGATACCGCCGCATCCCAACCTTGGTGGCAGGCAGGTTTTTCCCGACCTGCCTGCGCCTCTGGGGTTACTGGGCCGCCACCCAGTCGATCAGCGCATCCCAGGCGGGGCGTGCCTGCGGGGCATTGTCGCTGTTGGCCATGGCCACGACCACCCAGCGGCGTCCGTCGCGGCCATTGACATAGCCGGCAATGGCCGAGGCGTCGCGCAGGGTGCCGGTCTTCAGGTGGGCGCCGCCGGTATGGGCGCTTTTGCTGTTTTTCATCGTGCCGTCCACACCCACGATCGGCATCGAGGCCATCAGCTCGGGCATGACGTTGGAGTTCCAGGCGACCGAGAGCATCTTGGCCAGCGACCCGGCGGTGATGCGGGCATCGCGCGAGAGACCGGCGCCATTGTCGATGGTGGGCTGCGCCATGCCGGGCACGCGCTCGCTCCACCACTGCGCCACCGCCTGGCGGCCGCCTTCAAAGGTGCCTACGCCGGCGCGCTCCTTGCCCAGGGTCAGAAACACCTGCTGGGTCATCACGTTGTTGCTGTACTTGTTGATATCGCGCACCACCTCGCCCAGGGTGGGCGAGCTGAAGCTCATCAGCGGCTGCACGCCGTCAGGCGTGGTGCCCATGCGCACCTGGCCGGTCACCTTGCCGCCCAGCTCGCGCCACATGCCTTCAAACACGCGGGGCGCAAAGCGGTCGGGGGCGGCGGGCGCCACGGCCCAGCTGTTCTCACCGCAAGCGGCCGGGTAGCCACCCAGAAACTGGATCTGCGTGGCATCGGCCATCTGCGCCTTGAGCGCGCCGCGCCAGTCGCCACAGGCATTGCCCTTGGTCTTGAGCAGCGGCACCGTGCTGGGCAGGCGCAGATGCGCGACGGCCGGCTCGTAGGCGATGCGGGCCACGCCAGCGGCGGCATCGGGGATAAAGCGCATCGTCAGCGACTTGTAGTTCAGCAGCAGCGCATCGGGCACGGCGTTGTAGGGCCGGTAGGGCTCGTTGTCAAAGCGTGCGGGGTCGATGGGCGGCAGCGCAAAGGCCGAGCGGTCCAGCACCACATCGCCAACCACGACCTGGATGCCCTGGCCCAGCAGGCGGCGCTGCAGCAGCCACAGGCGCTCCATCACCAGCTTGGGGTCGCCCGAGCCCTGTACATAAAGATTGCCATTGAGGGCACCCTGGGCGACCTGGCCGTCGGTGGCAATGCGGGTGTCCCAGGTGTAGGCGGGGCCCAGGATCTCGAGCGCTGCATAGGTGGTCACCAGCTTCATCACCGAGGCGGGGTTGCGGCCCACATCGCTGTGCACATCAAGGAGCGGGCGCTGCGCGCCGCTGACATCCATCACCACCACGGAGACCGCATCGGACGCGACCTTGCCCCGCTGCAGGGCGGCTTCGACCTCGGCCGGCAAGCGGCCGGCGGGCCAGGCGTTGGCCGGGGCGGCGAGGGCTGCAGGTGCTGCAGCGACAGGTGCGACGGAGGCCGGTGCCTGGGGCGCCCCAGCGACCGGCTGGGCCAGCCGGATGGGCGTGGGCGTGGGGTCGCTAGAGGGGGCGGCCGGCGTCTGCGCGCAGGCCACCTGGCTCAGCGCAATCGCGACCGGGAGCAGCCAGCGGCCGCTGCTGCCAGGCAGGCCAGCGCTCAGCCGCGCCAGGGACAGAGGAAGGGGCGCCATCGAAGAAATCTGTTGCATGGGCAGCAGTCTAGCGGCTATGCCCAAGCCCGGCATGCAGCCTTGGCTTTGCCCCGATAATGGCAGGTTGCCACCCCTCTACAGGGGCTGAAACCGGGCGCCAGCATAGCGCCCGTGCGCGCCCTACCCCATGAACCTGCTTGCCCTCGAATCCAGTACCGACACCCTCTTTATTGCCACCGCGCGGGATGACCAGCGCTGGCTGCACAGCGGTGCCGGTGGCCAGCACACCTCCAGCCAGTTGCTGCCGGCGCTGCGCGGCCTGATGGCCGATGCAGGCCTGGGCTTTGATGCGCTGGACGCGATTGTGTTTGGCCGGGGCCCGGGCTCGTTCACCGGCTTGCGTACCGCCTGCGCCATTGCCCAGGGCCTGGCCTTTGTGGCCAAGGGCGGCCAGGGCGTGCCGGTGCTGCCGGTCGATACCTTGATGACCGTCGCTGAAGAGGCCCGCCTGCAATACGGCTGCACTCAGGTGCTGGCCTGCCTCGATGCCCGCATGGACGAGGTCTACAACGCCGTTTACCAGTATGTGGATGGCCACTGGCAGACCTTGGGCGATCTGCAGGTCTGCCCGCCGCAGGAGGTGCAGGTGCCCGCGGGCTTTGTCGTGGCCGGCAATGCCCAGGCCATATATGGCGAGCGCCTGGCGCCCGGCGCCACCCATCTGCAGGCCATGCCCACGGCCCGGGCCTTGCTGAGCCTGGCGCCTTATTTGCTGGCGCAAGGCCAGGCAGTGGCTGCGCAGGATGCGCTGCCGCTCTATATCCGCGACAAGGTCGCCAAGACCACGGCCGAGCGCGAGGCAGAAAAACAAGCCCAGGCCGCCGGCAGCCCAGGCAGCGCGCCATGAGCCTGCCGGCCTCGCCCCAGCTGCGCTGGTCCGCGCTGCGCATTGATGACCTGGATGCACTGCTGGCGGTGGAGAACCAGTGCTACACCCACCCCTGGACGCGGGGCAACTTTATCGACTCGATGGCGATGGGCTATGCGATGCAGCTGCTCTGGGCCGACGAGGAGCTGATCGGCTACTTTATTGCGATGCAGGGCGTCGATGAGCTGCACCTGCTCAACATCACCGTCAACCCGCGCCACCAGCGCCAGGGCTGGGCCAAGGTGCTGCTCGATCAGCTGCGCAGCTGGGCCGTCAGTGCGCGCGCGCAGGCGATCTGGCTGGAGGTGCGCATCAGCAATCTGCGCGCCCAGCAGATCTACCTGGCGTTTGGTTTTGAATCGGTAGGGCTGCGAAAGCGCTACTATCCGGTATCCCATGTCGAACGCGAGGACGCCATGGTCATGCGTTATCTGCTGCCTACCACCCCATGAGCCTGAACCTGGACGCCCGCCAACGCGCCATGCTGCAAGAGATGGGCCACCCGCTGTGGTGGCCCGAATCGCCCGCGCCTGCCGCCCAGGCCGCGCCTGAGACATCTTCCGCTCCTGCGCCAGTGGCTGCACCGCCATCGCGCGCGGAGGCGGTGCCTGCCCCAGCGGTTGTTCCCACGGCAGCGGCTGCAGCAGCGACTACAGGAGCTAATGCACCTACTGTTGCACCCGCTCCAGCGGCGATGCCGGCTGCTGCGCTCCCAGAAACGGCCGTGCCCGCTGCCGCTATTGAGCCAACGCCAGCGCCTGCAGCAGCTGCACGCCCCACGTCCCCACAGGCGCTGCCCGCCGGCTTTCCGCGTGTGCGCTTTGCGCTGCGCGCGCCAGTCCTGCTCGATCTGCAGGGCAAGCAGCAGCCCGCAGTGCCCCACACCCAGCCGTCCTGGCTGGTGGTGGCCGAGCTGCCCGAGGGCGCGCCCCAGCAGAGCGAAGCCTGCCAGCTGCTGGTGCAGATGCTGCGTGCCATGCGCCTGACCGATGCCCCCGTCTACTGGGTGCCGCTGGCCCGCATCCCTGCCAACCAGGAAGGCGATGATGGCCTGCCCAGCTTCAGCATCGAGGCGCTGGTGCAGGAATGCCAGCCGGCCATGGCGCTGCTGCTGGGCCTGCCGGCGGTGCGCCACCTGGTGCCGGGTGACCTGCCTTTCTCCAGCCTGCGCCAGCAGCTGCACCTGCTGGGCGGCTGCCAGCTGCCTGCCGTGGTCAGCTACGACCCCAGCCACCTGCTGCGCACCCCCCAGGCCAAGGCAGCAACCTGGGCCGATCTGTGCTTTGCACTGGCCCAGGCCGGGCGTTAATTTTCTTCACCAACCTGCCAATCTGCCGCCATTTAGCCGCCAAATAGCCGCCATTTGGTGAGTGTAGGCGCCCACTGACAGGCTGTGGCGTGGGGCGTTGACAACGCTGCGCGCGGACAAAGCGCATCGTCATGCGCAGCGGATGCGGGAATGCCATAATGGCGCCCATTCACAAACCGGAGTCTCTCCTTGGATCCCTACCCTAGTTGGTAGCTTCCACCCTGGCAAGCACATGGCTGCACAAGGGTCGGAAGCGCCCCCCGCCCCCCTTTTGCAGACCAATAACAACAAGGAAGTGAGCCCATGCTCAACATCTTTACGCTTGCCAATGGCCGTCTGGTGCAGGAAGAGATCGAGTCTCTCCAGGACCTGGCCCGTTTTCAGCCTATCTGGGTTGACCTCGAATCCCCCACCCTCGAAGAAAAGCGCTGGATCAAGCAGCACTATGGCCTGTCCATCCCCGAAGACGCGATGGACCAGGACATCGAGGAATCGGCCCGCTTCTACGAAGAAGACAACGGCGACCTGCACATCCGCAGCGACTTCCTGATCGATGACGAAGACGACCCGCGCAGCGTGCGTGTGGCCTTCATCATGAACCTGCACAACGCCGCGCTCAAAAGCTATGGCGTGCTGTTCTCCATCCACGATGAGGATGTGCCGGTGTTCCGCCTGCTGCGCCTGCGTGCGCGCCGCGCGCCGGGCCTCATCGAGGACAGCAAGGACGTGCTGCTCAAGCTGTTCGACGCCGACGCCGAGTACTCGGCCGATACCTTGGAAGGCATCTACGACGACCTGGAAAATGTCAGCACCCAGGTGCTGGCTGGCAATGTGACCGACACCCACGCGAGTGAAGTGCTCTCGGCCATCGCCCGCCAGGAAGACTTGAACGGCCGCATTCGCCGCAATGTGATGGACACCCGCCGCGCGGTGAGCTTTGTCATGCGCAGCAAGATGCTCAACTCCGACCAGTTCGAGGACGCGCGCCAGATCCTGCGCGACATCGAATCGCTGGACAACCACACCGCCTTCCTCTTTGACAAGATCAACTTCTTGATGGATGCGACGGTCGGTTTCATCAACATCAACCAGAACAAGATCATCAAGATCTTCTCGGTGGCCAGCGTCGCGCTGCTGCCACCCACCTTGATCGCCAGCGTCTACGGCATGAACTTCAAGTACATGCCCGAAATCGACTGGCAATACGGCTATGCCTACGGCATTGCGCTGATGGTGGGCAGCGCGCTGATACCGATGCTGTACTTCCGCAAGCGCGGCTGGCTCAAGTAAGCACGGAGGCGCCCACTACACCTGCTTGGGCCGCAGGCACCACAGGGCCGTGCCGGCGATCGATGCGGCGAGCATCAGCACCCACAGCGCGCCCAGCTGCCACTGCTCCAGCGCCAGACCAAACAGAAAAGGGGCGCTGGCCTGGGTCATGCGGGCAGGCACCATCAGCAGGCCCTGGCGCTGGCCATAGCCTTGCGCGCCAAACATGGCCAGCGGCAAGGTGCCGATCACCACGGTCATGATGCCGTTGCCCAGGCCAAAGGCCAGCGCATAGACCCAGGCGCCCGAGGCACCCAACAGCGCCAGCGCGAGCGCCGCCACGGGGTAGGCGATGACGGCAATGCGCGCCGACCACAGCGGATGGGCGCGGCGCAGAAAAACATAGTCGGCAATGCGGCTGGCCACCTGGGCCGGGCCCACCAGCGCCGCCGCAGCGACCGCTGCCGTCGCCGTGGCGCCGCTGACCATCAGCAGGCGCGGCAGGTGCGACATCATCGAGGTGCCGATGAACCAGATGGCGGCAAAGGTCAGCGCCAGCAAGACCAGGCTGAGCCACTGGCCCCGCAGGGCAGCAGCTGGCGCTGCAGGCACGCCCGCTGGGTCGGCTGCCGCATCGGTACGGGCGCGAGCCGGAGCATGGGGCAAGCTGGCATGCAGCGGCAGCAGCACCAAGAGCTGCACCGCCGCCCAGACCAGGCAAGCCTCGCGCCAGCCCCAGCTGTGCAGCAACCAGGTGGTGAGCGGCCAGCTCAGGGTGCTGGCAAAGCCGCCAAACAAGGTGATGCCGACAATGCTGCCGCGCGCGGCCTTGCCATACAGGCGCACCGAGGTGGCAAAGGCTGCCTCGTACAGGCCCGCCCCCATCGCCAGCCCCAGCAGCCACCAGACCGCAAACAGTTGGCCCTGGGTCTGCACCTGCGACAGCAGCGCCAGGCCCAGCGCAAACAGCACATTAGTGGCCATCAGGAGCGGCCGCCCGCCCCAGCGGTCAATCAGCCGCCCCGCTACCGGGCCAGTGAGCGCCATCATCAGCAGCGCCACGGAGAACGCCGCAAAGATGCGCGATGGCGCTATGCCCAGACTCTCGCCCATCGCGCCGGCCAGGATGGCGGGCAGGTAGAAGGCCGAGCCCCAGGACAGCATTTGCCCCAGGCCCAGCTTGCAGGTGGTCAGCACCTGGCCGGGCGCAAAGGAGTGGGCGGGAAAAAGGGGCATGGTCGGCAAAACAGCGCATCAAGGCAGCGCGCCATTGTGACGAGGCTTGCCGCAGTGCACAGTCACCCGCGCTACCGGGTAGCCGATTAACCTCTCGCCAAGTTCCGCAGCAGGCTGCCGATGGTGTGCTGCGCGTAGCGGCTGGCAATGCTGCGGATAAAGCGCGGAAAGTCCAGGTGCGCGCTGTCATCGGCCCGGTCGGAGATGCTGCGCATGGCCGCAAAGGGCAGGCCATGGTCGGCGCAGACCTGGGCGACGGCAGCGCCTTCCATCTCGACGGCCAGCGCCTCCATGCCTGCGCCCTGCAAGCCGCTGCGCAGCGCCTGCACTTCGGCGGCGCTGCTGACAAAGCGGTCGCCGCTGACGACCAGGCCCTGGTGCATCTGCGGCGCGGGCAGGCCCAGCTCGGCCGTCCAGGCTGCGGCGCCCCCGGCCAGGCACTGCTGCACCGCTACGGCCAGCTGCGCGCTCAGGGTAACGTCGCAGTCAAAGCGCGCGCGGCCATAGCCCGGCACCTCGTAGCGCGGAAAGATCGGCGAGGCATCCATGTCGTGCTGCGCATAGCTGCTGGCCACGACCACATCGCCCACCTGCACGCCCGCGCCCAGGCCACCGGCCACACCGGTAAACACGATGCCCCGGGCGCCAAAGCGCTCGACCAGGGTTGCGGCCGTGCTGGCCGCCGCCACCTTGCCAATGCCCGACAGCGCCAGCACCACCGCATGGCCGTGCAGCTGGCCGCAGGTGTAGCGGCGGCCGGCATAGTCGCTGGTGCGGGCATCCGCCAGCAGCGCGGCAATGCCGGCCTGCTCCTCGGGAAGGGCACTGAGAATGGCAAGGGTCACGGGGGAATCCCAAAAAACAGCAAAGCAGAGATTGTCGCTGCAATCTCCGCCCTCTGCGCTTTCGCTACTGTGTCGGCGGCAGCACTGCTGCGGCGCAGTGCCGCTGCAGCACTCAGGCTTTGGTCGTTTCGTCGCGCAGCTCGCGCCGCAGGATCTTGCCCACCGGGGTCTTGGGCAGGTTGTCGCGGAACTCGATGTACTTGGGCCGCTTGTAGCCGGTCAGGTGCTCGGCGCAATGGGCGCGCAGCTGCGCCTCGGTCACATCGGCCGACTTGCGCACGACCACCAGCTTGATCGCCTCGCCGGTCTTCTCATCGGGCACGCCCACCACCGCGCATTCGGCGACGCCGGGGAAGGATGCGGCCACGTCTTCGACCTCATTGGGGTAGACGTTGAAGCCGCTCACCAGCACCATGTCCTTCTTGCGGTCAACGATGCGGAACATGCCATCGGGCTCCATGATGCCGATGTCGCCGGAGCGGAAGAACTGGTCCTCGGTCATGGACTTGGCGGTCTCGTCCGGGCGCTGCCAGTAGCCGGCCATCACCTGCGGCCCGCGTATGCAGACCTCGCCGCGCTCGCCCTGCGCCACCGGCTCGCCGGCATCGTCGAGGATGGCCATATCGGTGCCCGGCATCGGGTAGCCGATCGAGCCCGAGGCCTTCTGGCCCGTGCCGACAAAGTTGCAGCTGGCCACCGGGCTGGTCTCGGACAGGCCATAGCCCTCGACGATGGGCTGGCCGGTGCGCTGCAGCCAGCGCTCAGCCACCGAGGACTGCACGGCCGCGCCGCCGCCCACCACCACGCGCAGGTTCTTCCAGTTCACCTTGTCGAAATCGGGGTGGCTCATCAGGCCGTTGAACAAGGTGTTGACCGCTGGCAAGGTGTGGAACTCGTACTTGCCCAGCTCGCCCAGCACCGCCTTCATGTCGCGCGGGTTGGGGATCAGCAGCACCTGGTGGCCCAGGCGCATGGACAGCAGAAAACAGACCGTGAACGCGAAGATATGGTAGAGCGGCAGCGCGCAGACGCACAGCGGCTGCTCGCCTTGTGGAATGGTCTTGAGCGCCGGCCCATACCAGGCCTGCACCTGCATCACATTGGCGCCCAGGTTGCGGTGTAGCAGCACGGCGCCCTTGGCCACGCCGGTGGTACCGCCGGTGTACTGCAGCGCGGCCATGTCGTCAGGCCCGATGTCCACCGGCGAGAACGTGTGGCGCTCGCCCTGGCTGATCGCATCGGGGTAGCGGATGTTGCGCTCCAGGGTGAACGGCGCGACCAGCTTCTTGCTGTGGCGCACCACATAGTTGACGATGCTGCCCTTGATCAGGCCCAGGCAATCGCCCATGCTGCAGACGATGATCTGGTCGAGCTGGCGGTGCGCTGCGCAGTTCTGCACGGTGGCACCAAAGTTCTCCAGCACGATCATCACCTTGGCGCCGCTGTCCTTGAGCTGGTGGTCCAGCTCGGAGGCGGTGTAGAGCGGGTTGACGTTGACCACGACCAGCCCGGCGCGCAGCACGGCTGCGACGGCCACCGCGTACTGCGGCACATTGGGCATCATCAGCGCCACGCGGTCGCCCTTGGCGAGCGGCAGGGTCTGCAGGTAGGCGGCCAGCGCCACGCTGTAGTCGTCGAGCTGGCGGTAGCTGAAGCGCGCGCCCATGAAGTGCAGCGCCGTGCGGTCGGCATACTGGATAAAGGCCTGGTTGAGCAGCTGCACCAAGGTCGGAATGCGCTCAGGGTCAATGTCCTCGGGGATCTCGGGTGGGTAAGCGGCCAGCCATGGGCGTTCGGTCATGCACAAGTCTCCTGTCGGTCATACAGCGGGGTGCCGGCGCCCTGTGCGCACGGCCCGCTGCTGAGCCATGTTGTTCGATCTCGCCCTATTGTGCAAATTCTGCGCTCATTCCAAGTCTGGATATACCCGTAAAAAAGCAAAAAAAAGCCATGACCGGGGTCATGGCGGTTGCTGAGCGAGCGAAGCGTTCAGCGCTTGGCGGGTGCGACCGCAGCAGGTGCTGCCCCTGCCGGCGCTACCACCGAAGCTGCTTTCTCTTCGGCGGCCTGGGGGTTGGGCTTTTCCTTGCCAAACAGCACATCGGAGTCGTCCTGCTTGGTCTCGTAGTAGGGCTGCTGGTCGATCTCGTAGGGGAACGGTGGCACGGTCAGCACGCCGTTGAAGTAGCCGGTGCTCTCACGCATGGAACGCGCCAGGTCCTGGGCCCAGTGGTCCAGCGAACGGCCGGCGGCCAGAAAGTCGACACTGCTGCGGATCGGCGGGCGCACCAGGCGCTGGTCCACCAGCACCTGCGCTTCGACATAGCCGCCATTGCTGGTGGTGAACTGGTAGGACACATAGGCCACCGGGCGCGCAAAGTAGACACCGGCCGCCTCCAGCCGGCCCGCCATGGCCGCATCGTTCTGGGCCAGCCAGTCGCTGCTGTTGGCGGTGCGCTTGATGCGCAGGCAGTCCACCCGGCCAATGTTCAGGCCCTGGGTGCGCTCGACCAGCACGCCCTTTTGCTTGGGGCAGTTCTGGGTCCAGACGGTGTTTTGGTTGTTCAGGTCATCGACGCTGGAGCGCAGCGACATCACGCCCACCAGCTCGCCCAGCTTGGTGCGCATCTGCCAGAGCCTGGCCTGTAGGGGCTTGTCCTTGGCCAGGTCTTCGGGCAGTACATCGAGCACCTCGCTGTCCGTGCCCCAGTACGTCCATCGCAGGTCGGTGTTTTGGTCCATGGACACCAAGGTGCGGCCCACCGGCTCCACACTCGACGGCAGCGGCGCGCAGGCGCTCAGCACCACGGCTGCGGCAGCGCACCCCAGCCAGGACAGAGAACGGGCAGCGGAAAAAGACATAGACGGATCCTGAAAACAGTAGCGGCGGCCAACAGACAGTGCGTGGCCTGTGCCACACCGCCAAGCCCTGCATCATAGCAAGGCCGTTGCGGATTCTGTCTGAGGCCGCCGGGCTGAATCAGGAGACTTTGGTAGTGAATGTATCCAAATGCATCACTTGCTCTGGCAACTGGCCGGCAGATACTGTTGCGCCGCACCATCGGCGCTGCAATGCCAGATCACCTTGCCGCCCTCTCCCTGCATGGGCTGCATCTGCAACTGGCCATGGAGGGTCAGCGCAGTCAGCGACATATCGTCGCTGTCATACATCAGCCGGCCTTCCTGCTGCGGCGGCACACCTGCATCGGCCAGCGAATCCGGCACTTCTTCATAGGTCTGGTAGTAGCGCGACAGCGCCTGGCGTACCGGCTCGGCCTGGCTCCATTCCTTCTCGAAGGCTTCCTTGCCCTTTTGCGACTGCATGCCTTGCATCAGCATCTGGCTGAAGGCACCGCCCCCGGCTCCACCCTTGAGCGCCGGGATCGCGACGGCGGCCGCGATACCGATGATCGCGATCACCATCAACAAGCCCACGGCCCCGCCGCCTGCCCGGCCGCCGTAGGGCACAAACAGCGCAAACAGGTAAGAGAAGGGATTGCGGCCCGGCATCTTGATGCCGGGGCTGATCATGCGCGCCACGCGCTTGGTCAGCCAGGGGTAGCCGCCCAGCAGCTCATGCAGATCGGGGAAGAAGCCCCGGTTCGTCATGGTCTGACGCGCATACTGCACCAGGTTGATGGTCTTCCACTTCTGCGCGCCAGCGGCCAGCACCGACAGCGCGCGGCCGGCCGATTCCGAGCCTTCGCAGCAGGCGCGGCCATGCAGGTCGCAGGTGTACTCCTGAGCGCGCGCATAGGCCGCACCAATCAGCGGCAGCCACAGCACCGGCATGCGCCAGAAATGGCCGGTCAAATGGCCTTGCTTGATATGGCCCAGCTCATGGCCAAAGTAGAAGTTGATGCCATCGGGCAGCGCGCGCATCGCATCCACCGTGTCGCTCAGCACAATGACAAAGTTGCGGCCCAGAAAGCGGGTGGCAAAGGCATTCATCAGGCCGTCGCCTTGCAGCAGATAGGCCTCGGGCGGGTCGACCAGCTCGAGCTTTTTGCAGCACTGCAGGTACTGCAGGTAGAGCTCGGGAAACTGCTCGTCCGACAGCCGCACGGCAGTGCCGCGCAGCCAGGCAATCAAGGCAGACTGGGCAAAGAGATAAAAAATGAAAGCGATGAGCAGGTAGATCAGTACCGTGCCCACGGTCATCAGCAAGATGGCCAACCATGCCAGCAAGCCCAAAACCAGCGTGATGGCGCCCAGGGTCCGCTCCCGCGGATACACCCACTCCTTCATATGTATCTCCTCTGTAAAGAGCGCGTATCATGCCCGAGACACGCGGCCTTTATAGAGAGAATTTATAAGATTTTGCAAAGCAGCAACTACCGCGTTCTGATGCTTACATGCGGCTTACTTAGCGCAAGGTGACCAGCTCTTCGGCCATCGTCGGATGGATGCCAATCGTCTGGTCAAACAGCGCCTTGGTGGCACCAGCTTTGATCGCCACCGCAAAGCCCTGGGTGATCTCGGCCGCATCGGCGCCCACGACATGCAGGCCCAGCACCTTGTCGCTGGCGTCATCCACGACCAGCTTGACCAGGCAGCGCTCGCTGCGGCCCGACAAGGTGTGGCGCAGCGGTTTGAAATCACTGCGGTAGATGCGCACCGCCCCATGGCGCTCACGGGCCTGGGCCTCGGTCAGGCCCACGGTGCCGATCTGTGGATGGGTGAACACCGCCGTGGGGATGTTGTCGTAGTCCATCACGCGCGCGGCCTTGCCGGCCTCGGGGCCCCAGAGGTGGTCTACCCAGGCCATCGCTTCGGCCAGGGCCACTGGCGTCAGCTCCATGCGCCCCACTACATCGCCCAGCGCATGCACGCTGGGCTGGGCAGTGGCCAGCTGCGCATCGACGACGATGGCGCCGCTTTTGTCCAGCGCAATGCCCAGCGCCTCCAGCCCCAGGCCGCTGACGTTGGCCTTGCGGCCCGTGGCATACAGCACCTGATCGGCCTTCAGCTCCGACCCATCGGCCAGGGTCAATGTGCGCTCGCCGCTGGCTGCATCGCAGGTGATCTCTTTCACTTCGGTCTTCAGGCGCAGGTCCACGCCGCTCTTGCGAAGCTCTTCGGCGACAAAGCTGCGCACCTCGTCGTCAAAGCCGCGCAGGATCTGGTCACCCCGGTGCAGCAGGCTCACCTGCACGCCCAGGCCATGGAAGATGCTGGCCATCTCGCAGCCGATATAGCCCCCGCCCACGACCACCAGCCGGCGCGGCAGCTCGGCCAGGTCAAACATCTCGTCCGAGACGATCACATGCGCGCTGCCCGGCAGATCGGGGCGCACCGGCGTGCCGCCGGTGGCGATCAGGATATGGGCCGCGGTCAAGGTGCGCACATCGGCGCCATCGGCAGAGACCACCACGGTGTGGGCATCGGCGAGCCGCCCCTGGCCGGCAATGCGCTCCACATTCGCGTTGCGCATCAGGCCCTCGTAGATGCCATTGAGCCGGGAGATCTCCTGCGCGCGCGCTGCTTTGAGCGCCTGCCAGTCCAGCGCAATCGCCTGGGGCATTTGCCAGCCGTAACCGCGCGCCTCTGCAAAGGCCTCGGCATAGCCAGCGGCATAGCTGTAGAGTTTTTTGGGGATGCAGCCGACGTTGACGCAAGTGCCACCCATGGCCTTGAACTCCACCACCGCCACCTTGGCGCCCCGTGCTGCCGCCATGCGGGCTGCCCGCACCCCCCCCGATCCGCCGCCAATCACCACCAGATCCAGATCCCAGGAATGGCTTGTCTGCATGCTTTGCGCTCCTTTGTTTGCTATGCAAAGCATTGTGCAAAAAACACCGGGCGCAGTGCGCGTGTGCGGTTATCGCCGCATCGCTTAGGCCAAAAGCAAAAGCCTGCAACGCGCAAGCGATTGCAGGCTTTGGGGCCATCCAGCGCCCAAGGCACTGGCAGGGCAGGCAGATTTACTTGACCAGTTGGGCCAGGTCGCCAGCGCTGTACTTCTTGGCCATTTGCTCCAGGCTGTAGCCCTTGATCTTGCCGCCCTGGCCTTCGCAGCCAAACTCGATGTAGCGGGCCTTGCACACTTGCTTGGCGGCTTCACGGGCGGGCTTGAGCCATTCGCGGGCGTCGAACTTGTCGGGGTTCTCGGCCAGGAACTTGCGCACCGCGCCGGTCATCGCCAGGCGGATGTCGGTGTCGATATTGATCTTGCGCACGCCGTACTTGATGGCTTCCTGGATCTCTTCGACGGGCACGCCGTAGGTTTCCTTCATCTTGCCGCCGTACTGGTTGATGATGGCCAGCAGTTCCTGGGGCACGGACGAGGAGCCATGCATCACCAGGTGGGTGTTGGGGATGCGGGCATGGATTTCCTTGACACGAGAGATCGCCAGGATGTCGCCCGTGGGCTTGCGGCTGAACTTGTAGGCGCCATGGCTGGTGCCGATGGCGATCGCCAGCGCGTCCAGTTGCGTGGCCTTGACGAACACGGCTGCTTCTTCGGGGTCGGTCAGCATCTGGCTGTGGTCCAGCTTGCCTTCGGCGCCAATGCCGTCTTCTTCGCCAGCTTCACCGGTTTCCAGGTTGCCCAGGCAGCCCAGTTCGCCTTCGACGGTGGCACCGATCTGGTGGGCCATCGCAACGACCTTCTGGGTCACATCGACGTTGTAGTCAAAGGACGAGGGGGTCTTGCCGTCGCTCATCAGCGAGCCGTCCATCATCACCGAGCCAAAGCCCAGGTTCAGCGCGCCCTGGCAGATCTCGGGCGTGGTGCCGTGGTCCTGGTGCATCACCAGCGGGATGTGCGGGTACATCTCGGCGGCGGCCTGGATCAGGTGCTTGATGAAGGGCTCACCGGCGTACTTGCGCGCGCCGGCGCTGGCCTGCAGGATCACGGGCGCGCCGACTTCGTCTGCCGCCGACATCACGGCCTGGACTTGTTCCAGGTTGTTGACGTTAAAGGCAGGGATGCCGTAGCCATTTTCGGCAGCATGGTCGAGCATTTCGCGCATCGAGATCAAAGGCATGGTGGTCGGGTCCGTTCTAATGCAAAGAAAGAGTGCTGCAACCGCTGCTGCAACACCCTGGATTCATGTCTGCGGCATGGTAACCGCTTGGTAACTGCCTATTTTAGCAAGCTCAGGCCATCTGGGCGAGAGGCATACTGAGGCGGTAGCAAGTGGTATAGGGTGCCAGCGCCTCTAGCTGCTCGAAAGCGCCCCCGTGCAAAGCCATGATGCGCTGCACAATCTGGTGGCCCAGCTGCAGGCTGTCCACTGGCTCGGGCACGGCCTTCTCCTGCAGGCGGCCGCCATCATCACAGACCTGCAGCCAGCACTGCCCACCATCGCTGCCGCCCTGCACCTCGATCTGCGTGCCCTCGGGGGTGTGGCGCAGCGCGTTCTCGACCAAATTGCGCACGGCCACCTCCAGCAGCACGGCGTGGCCTTTCACCCACAGTTGCTCGGGCAGCTCCACCGCCACACTGCCCCCGCGCCGCCAGGCCGCCTGGGCGTATTCGGCCCCCACCGTGCGCGCCAGCTGCGCCAGGTCCACCGGCGCGGCCTGCTGGGTCAGCGCCACACGGCTGCTGCGGGCCAAGGCCAGAATCTGGTTGAGCACATGGCCAGCGCGCAGCGCGTCGGCATGCAGGCGCTGCACCGCCTGGGCCTGCTGGGCGGGGTCGAGCCCGCCTTGCAGCGACTGCGCATGCAAGCTGATCGAGGCCAGCGGCGTGCGCAGCTCATGCGCCACCTGGTTGGCCAAGGTGCGCTCGCGCTCCATCGCCTCATCATTGCGGTCCAGCAGGCGGTTGAACGCCAGGGTCACCGCCCGGAACTCCTGCCAGTTGTGGCCGGTAGAAAGGCGCTGGCCCTGCTCGGGCTCGAGCTGCTCGACATCGCGCGAGAGCTGGGTCAGGGGTTTGAGGCCGGCGCGGATTGTCAGCCCCAGCACCAGGGTGACCACCGGCAAAAGCCACAGCCCGGGCAGAATCATCTGCCCGGCAATGTCATCGGCCAGGTCATCGCGCTCTTGCAGGTTGACCAGCACAGCGACCTTGCGCGTGTGCTCGGTGTTCCACTGCGTGAAGGTGCGCCAGACCTCGTGCTTGGGGCCTAGCTGTGCATCAAAAAAGCCACTGCGCCCATCGGCAAAATGCAGGCGCGGCGCGCTGCCGACATTGAGCACCAGATCGCCCTCGGCGCTCCAGACCTGCAGGCTCATCGACTGCTGGTAGTCATGCGCATGCAGCCCCGGCAGCGGCACGCGCTCGGTCGGCAGGCCCGGCGGGGTCTGCGCGTTGGAGGGGATATTGAGCACCAGCGCAGCAACGCCGGCCAGGTGCCCGTCGGTCAGCTCATCGGCCTCTTCAATACCGGTCTGGTAGGCCCAGTAGACAAAACTGGCCCAGACGACGACCAGCGCCGCCAGAATCCAGACCAGCAGCCGGGTACGCAGCTGGGGCAGGCGCTGGGGCTTGGCCGCCAGGTTCACGATGCCTGGTCCTGGGGCATGAAGTAGCCCACGCCGCGCATGGTCAGGATGTAGTCGGCGCCGAGCTTTTTGCGCAGGTGGTGGATATGCACCTCCACCGCATTGCTCTCGACCGAGGCATCAAAGCTGTAGAGCTTTTCCTCCAACTGCTGGCGCGACAGCACCCGGCCATGGGCCTGCAGCAGGATCAGCAAGATGGTGTAGGCCCGGGGTGAGAGCTCGACCCCTTCGCCCCCCAGGCGCACCTGGTGCAAGGCCGGGTCCAGCACCAGGTCGCGGTAGTGGATCAGCGGATTGGCGCGGCCCGCCGCGCGGCGCAGCAGCGCACGCAGCCGGGCCTGCAGCTCTTCGGCATCAAAGGGCTTGGAGAGGTAGTCGTCGGCGCCCAGGTCCAGGTTTTCAATGCGGTCATGCACGCCGTCGCGGGCGGTCAGCACGATGACCGGCATGGCCGGATCGGGCAGGGTCTTGCGCAGGCCGGTGGGGGGCGGGGCATTGCGCAGCTGCTGCAACAGGCGCGAGCCATCGCCATCGGGCAGGCCCAGGTCCAGCAGCACCACATCAAAGCCCTCGGCCGTCAGCGCGCGCCAGGCCTCGGCCAGGCTGGGGCACCAGTCCACCGCATGGCCGCGCTGCTGCAGATTGGCTTTGAGGCCCTCTGCAATGCCGGCATCGTCTTCCACCATCAGTATGCGCATGGCTGGCATTGTGCATGACTTGGGTCGTTGCGCCTATGGCCTGCGCCCTGCACCCGGGACATTAAGAAGCCCTTAAGCCAGCCGCCGCAGCATCGCCAGATGCCATCCTGCCCCCCTGCCTCGTTCGCCGATACACGCGCCCCCTTGTACAACCGCCGCTGGCTGCTGGCCACGGTACTCAGTTTTGTGCTGATCGCCCTGTGGGATGCCGGAGGCCAGGACCTGGCGCTGGCCCACCTCTGGGGCACGGCCCAGGGCTTTGCGCTGCGCGACGACCATTTTCTGGTCACCTATATGCACCAGGGCATGCGCAACCTGGGCTGGGTGGTCGTGCTGGCCTTGAGCCTGGGCGTCTGGATGCCCTTTGGCCTGCTGCGCAAGCTGCCTACCGCCAGGCGGGTGCAGCTGCTCGTCAGCATTCTGGCGGCTCTTGCGGTAGTGGCCATCCTCAAGCGCAGCAGCGCCACCAGCTGCCCCTGGGACCTGTCGGTCTTTGGCGGCGTGGCCGAGTATGTGTCGCACTGGCGCTGGGGGGTGCATGATGGCGGCGCTGGTCGCTGCTTTCCGGCCGGCCATGCGGCGGCCGGTTTTTCCTTTGTTGGCGGCTATTTTGCGCTGGCGCGCGACACACCGCGCGCCGCGCGCTGGTGGCTGGCGGTGGCGCTGGTGATGGGCCTGCTGCTGGGCCTGGGCCAGCAGATGCGCGGCGCCCACTATATGAGCCACACCTTGTGGACCGCCTGGCTGTGCTGGACGGCCGGCCTGGCCATCGACATGGGCATGGCGCGCCGGCAGCGCAGCGCCTAAACCGCAGCTGGGCTCAGTCCCTTAGCCCACCAAGCGCCAGTGGTTGTCAAACATCAGTCCGGTCACCGTATTCAGCGCTGCTACCGCTTGCTCGCGGCTGCGGCTGCTGCGCTCGGTCACCCCATGGCCGCCGCCGGCCCATAGCCGCGCGCCATCGAGTGCCACAGGGCAGACATCGCCCTGAGGGCTGCTGCCCAGGTAGCGCGCCTGGGCATCAAACCAGGCCATGCAATCGGACTTGGGGCAGCTCACCACAAAGCCGCCTTGCGCCAGCGGCGCGCATTCCACGCTGCCGCCGTAGCCGGCCAGCGGCGGCTGGTCTTGCGCCAGCTGCAGGCGCTGGCCATCCCAGACGGCGAAGATGGGGGCGCTTTGGCGCCGTGCATCCTCATGCTCGGCCTGCAGCGCAATGCCCAGACGCTGGCGCGCGGCATCCCAGGCCAGGTGGCGGATCGACAGGCGCGGGTCGGGCAGCTTCCACTGGCCCAGCAGGCGGCCGTCAAAGGGGTGCAGCGCGACCAGCGACGGGTCCATGCTGTCCAGCCATTTCTTGCTGCGGCCCGTCTCGCTTTGCGTGGGGATGCCGCCATTGGCAACGACCAGGGTCCCGGCCGGCAGCTTGCCCAGCGCGGCGGGCAGCACCAGCAGCTCATGCGGGTCCATGCCATGGCTGCGCCATTCGGCCAGCTTCTCCAGGCTCGTGGCATCGCGCAGGCCTATGCAGCCCTGGCTGTCTTCCAGATCGGTTTCGGTGGTGAACAGCATCCCGCTACCGCCTGCGCTCGCTTGGGCCTGCCAGGCCTGCGCCGTCGCGGGGCCCGCCAGTGCCACATGGCCGTTAAAGCAGCGGTCCTCCTGCATCCAGGCCCATTGCAGCGCTCCTGTTTTGGGCTGCCAGCGCAGCAGCCAATCCCCGGGCCGGCGGGCGGCAAAGACCAGCTGACCACCGGGCAGTGTTTGCACGCCATGGCCACGGGTGGGCAGCTCGGTGCGCGCAGCAATGCGCCAGGCATGGCCGCCGCCGCTTTGCGGCAGCACTTCGAGCACACCGGCCCAGTCCTGCGCCATCGCACTGGCGCCATCGCGCCAGACTGCCGCCAGCCGGGTGACGCCCGGCGTGCTGCCCGCGTCTTTGGCAAAAGACAGTTCGGCCAGGCCCAGCGCGCCCATCGCCGAGGCACCCAGCCCGCGCAGCAGCGCGCGCCGGGGCATGGGTGTGGACAACAGCGCAGCGTCGGTCATGGCTGGTCGCTCAGTCGCCATCGCTGTCGCTAAAGCCCAGCGGAATATCGAGCGCCGGCGCCACCTCGGCCTGGTAGAGCGCCGTGATGCCCTTGAGCTTGGTGGCGAGCGCGAGGATCTCGGTGTTGGCCTGTGCCCCTTCCTTGGCAGGCGCCTTGCCAGGGGCCGGCATCGCGGCATCGACCACGCCAATCGCATCGCGCCAGCGCTGGGCCAGGGCGATATGGCCCTTGCTGAGCAGCAGTGCCTCGATGGAGATCAGGTCCTTGCCAGGCACGGGCGGCTGCTGGCGCTGCGCCGGGGTCAGCAAGGCCTGGGCATGCAGCGCCTGCCACTGGGTCTGCCACTCGCGCCAGTTGTCGGCCATCCCAATGCGGGCAAAGGCGGGCGCCTTGTTGCTGCCCTCGACCACCTTGACCGGCTTTTCCATCTGCGCCCAGCGCAGGCGCTCCAGCCCGCCCAGCCACTGGTTGACCCATTCCTCGATCGCCGCGCCGGTCTCCTTGGCGCCGGGGCTGGCCACATCTTCGGGCTCGCTCTCCGAGCCTTCGACGCTCCAGGTCTTGCTGCGCAGGGGCTCCAGCGCCGCTTGCAGGCTTTGGGCCTCGGCGCTGATCGCTTTGGCCACCTGCACTGCAAATGCACACTCGGGGCTGGCTGGCTGCAGGCCCTGGCTCAGCAGCCAGTCCAGCGCACCAAAGCCCTTGGCGGGCGTGCCCACCAGCTCCATGTCGGCAGCGCTTTGCGGGCCTTTTTTGACGGCGCGGGTGATCAGCGCCGTGCGGATCGGCGTGAAATCAATCTGCCGCAGCGAGCGGCGCTCCACCAGGGGCCCCACGCTGGGCGTGGACAACTGCAGCCAGGCGGTATGGCTGCGCTGCCACTGGCCGCGCAACTCCGCCGCTGCGGTTTTGGCAGCCGCCGCCGGCCCGGCGCAGAAGCTGGCGAGCGCCTGGTCCTGCGCATTGGCGGCCTGGGTAAACGCCGCCGCACGGGCAGGCAGGTGCTGGCCATACAGGCTTTGCAGCGCCTGGGCAGCCGTGTAGTACGGCATGGGGGTGTCGGCCGCCTGCGCCAACGGGGCAGAACTGCCCATCGCGGCCAGGGCAACCAGAGCGCAAGCCCTGCCCCAGGATTGTGCGGCCTGGACGGGCCCCGTTTTCAAACCAACTTGCGTCATAGCGACTCCACAAACTTGACCAGGGCTTCACGCTCGGCGGCATCCATGTTCAGCACCTGCTGCTTGGCCTGCTCGGCCTCGCCGCCATGCCAGAGGATCGCTTCGAGCACGCCGCGCGCACGGCCGTCGTGCAGCAGGCGCTGGTGGCCGTTCACATCCTGAATCAGGCCAATGCCCCACAGCGGCGGTGTGCGCCACTGCTGGCCACTGGCCAGAAAGTCCGGCCGGCCATCGGCCAGCGCCGGGCCCATGTCATGCAGCAGCAGATCGGTATAGGGCCAGATCTTCTGGCCGGCAATGTTCTTGGCCGTCAGCCGTGGGAAGGGGCCGGGGCCAGTCACATAGCTGGGCTTGTGGCAGACGGCGCACTGCGCCTGGGCAAACAGGCGCTGGCCCAGCTTGACGGCCGAGTCATTGATATTGCGGCGGGCAGCAGGCGCCAAGGTGGCCTGGTAGAAGATCACGTCGTCGAGCGTCTTGTCATCGATCTCGGGCGCATCGGCGCGCGCCTGGGCCGCCGTGCGGCCGGCGGTGGACTTGTCCAGACCGCCGCCATGCGGCGCGGCCAGGCAGTCTTTTTGCGCCGGGGTGCAGTTCTCGTTCGGGAAAATGCGTGAGGTGATGCCCATGTCGCCCGAGAAGGCGTTGGCTGTCTGGTGCGCCACGCTGGGCGAGTTGGCCTTCCAGCCAAAGCGGCCTATCGCCTCGCGCTGGCCATAGGCATCCCAGACGCGGTTGACCTGGCCCTTGACGGGGCCGGCCAGCGCCGCCTGCTCCCGCACATTGGCGAGGATGTCGGCCTCGGCAATCGCTTCGATCAGGCCCACACCTACCACCTGGGGCGCAATGCGCGGGCCGATCATCACATCCTTGGCCATGGGCCCATAGCCCAGGTCGGTCAGCTCGTAGCGGGGTTGGATCAATTCGTAGGGCGTGCCATCGGCAAAGCGGCCCTGGATGGGCGTGCCATGGATGCGCACGATGCCCTCGGGCTTGACGCCCTGCACCGCCGCATTGTTGAACTGGTCACCATAGGTCGGCTCGGGCACCACGCCGGCATGCGGATCGGCCTTGCCGGGCACCGACAGGCGGATCAGCAGCGCCACCGTGGGATCGGGATCGGGACCCAAGGTGCGGTGGAACTCTGGCGGCTCACCGCGCCCGTCCATGATGTGGCAACCACCGCAGCTGCGTGCAATGAAATGCGGGCCCAGGCCATCGCGCAGCCGGGTCGAGGCCGGTGCCTCCACCCAGTTGCGCTTGAAAAAGGAATTGCCGATGACAAAGCGCGTGCGCTCTTCATCGGCGAGAGAGGCAAAAGGAAACGAGAACGCGTTCTTGCCGGTGGCAAACACCGTGGTGTCGCCTCCGGTCATCTCACTGGGGTCTTGCGCGGGCGCCGCTGCGGCGGGCTTTGCAGCCGCGCTGGTCTGCGCCGCGCTGGCCTCCGGCCGCAGGGCCACCGCCAAGGCGGTGGCCGCGCACAGACCCGCTGCTGCCCATGCCAGCCGCTGCACGCGGCCACCGGGCTTCTTGTCATTCATCTTCACAGACATAGTGCAGCAACGGTCCTTCGTCAGGGCTGGACCAGGGTCAGCTTGGTAATGCCGATGGCATTGGCCGCCTGCACCAGCAGCTTGGACTGCTCGGTGGCGCTGTCCACCGCCGCCTGGATGCGCTTGCGGCCAGGGGCGTCGGCGCCGCCAATGATTTCGCGGTCAAACGGTGCCTGGATGCCTTCGGTCGCCTTGACCGTGCTGGCAATCTGCGCACTGGTCTTGCCCGAGAGCTCAGCGTTCTTGGCCGCCACCAGCTCGGCCAGCGAGGCCACCTTCAAGGTCGTGCCATCGCGGCGCTTGTACTGGCCCAGCCAGACGTTCTGGATGCCAGTGGCATTGGCGACCATGTCGCGGTGGGTGTTGTCGGAGAAGCAGGAATGCTCGTCTTCCTGGTCCTGCGAGTTCAGCGGCACTTCCATGCGCTCGCCGGCCAGCTCGCCGCGCGAGAGCGAACCCAGGCCGACGATGATCTTGCGCACCGATTCCACACCATCCTTGTCGAACTGGGCGCGGTAGTTCTTCTGGCCCGGTGCCCAGGCCTTGGTGACGCCTGCCAGGTCGTCGATCAGCAGCTCGGTCACGACCTTCAGGTAGAGCCGGCGGCGGTCGGCGTTGGCGCGCTTGCCATCCACATAGTCTTCAAACGAGCGCTCGCCAGGGCCGGTGTCGGACAGGTCCTGGCCCCAGAGCAGGAACTCGATCGCATGCCAGCCAGTGGCAATGTTTTCCTCGCCACCGCGCTCGTTTTGCTTGGCCAGGTTGGCCTTGGTGATCTTGAACTTGGGGTCGTTGATAAAGCCGGAATTGGACTTGCCCTCGACATAGTCCACATAGGACTCGTCCATCGGCCAGGCATTGATCTGGCCTTCGGGGCCGTTCTCGTCGTCGATCGGGCCGCCATAGAAGCGGAAGGCTTCCGTCTGGCCGTAGAACTCACGCGCGTCGAGCCAGCTTTTGCGCGCGGCTTCCAGCGTCTCCTTGGAGGGGGCCGCGAGCAAGGCGGCGATGGCCTTTTGCATGTCGCGTGCCGATGCGAGGCTGTCGCTGTAGTTGGCGTAGACCAATTCGCTATAGCCCACCGCCACCGCACGGGCGTCCAGCTTGCTGGCCTTGGCGGCCGCCGTCTGTGCAAATGCCGGTGCAGCCACACCCGCGACTGCGCCCAAACCCAGGCCCAAGGCCATCCCCAACACCGAACGGCGTACTAGTCGTTGCGACATAGATTCCCTCTTCCAAAAAAACAGGCAGGCACAGCGGCGCTGTGCTGCTCAACAACAAGGGCTTGGCTGGGCTGCTCGGTGCGTGCGTGTTGTGAATTCTTATCGCAGCAGCTTGGCTAGGTGATCGAAGGCCAGGATTGTAAAGGCCGGTAAGCCCCTGTCTCGGGAGCAAAACCGCCTGGCTTCGAATGGATTCAGCGCAGTCCTTTGATCCGCACGGACGTGCAGGCAGGCTCGCTGAGCGCCATAGTATCGCTGCAGTCGAAAATCCGCACAAAATTGGACGGATCTACAGCTGCAAAAAAGGGGCGCTCACGAGCGCCCCTGGTGTGTCGGTGCAAGAGCGTTGTGCGTTACACCACGCGGCTGATCTTCATCATATTGGTGCCGCCGGGCGAGCCCATCGGCTCGCCGCAGGTGATCGCATAGATATCGCCGCTTTGCACAATGTCGCGCGCCTTCAGGTGCACCTCAGCCTGGGCCAGCGCGGTGTCGCGGTCGGCGCTGGTGTCCATCAGCAAAGGGCGCACATTGCGGTACAGCGCCATCTTGCGCTGCGTGGCCACCTTGGGCGTCAGCGCGTAGATGGGGATCTGGGTGCGGTGGCGGCTCATCCACAGCGCCGTCGAGCCGCTGTCCGTCATCGCCACCAGGGCCTTGGCGCCCAGGTGGGTGGCGGTGAACAGCGCGCCCAGCGCAATGCTCTGGTCGATGCGCTGGAAGGTCTTGCCGACAAAGTCGGTGTCCACATCCCAGTCGGCCGAAGCCTCGGCCTGCGCGCAGATGTCGACCATCTCCAGCACGGTCTCGAGCGGGAACTTGCCAGCGGCGGTCTCGGCGCTCAGCATCACCGCATCGGTGCCGTCGAGCACCGCATTGGCTACGTCGCTCACCTCGGCGCGGGTGGGCACCGGGTTGGTGATCATGCTCTCCATCATCTGCGTGGCAGTAATGACGACCTTGTCCATCTCGCGAGCCATGCGGATCATCTTCTTTTGCAGTGCCGGCACGGCCGCATGGCCCACTTCGACGGCCAGGTCACCGCGCGCGACCATGATGCCGTCAGACACGCGCAGGATGTCTTCGAGGTGCGGAATGGCTTCGGCGCGCTCGATCTTGGCAATCAGGCCGGGGCGGTGGCGGTACTCGGCCGCCGCCACCATGCACAGCTGGCGCGCCATTTCCATGTCGGTGGCGGTCTTGGGAAAGCTGACGGCCACATAGTCGGCCTGGAAGCTCATCGCGGTCTTGATGTCATCCATATCCTTGGCCGTCAGCGCCGGCGCGGTGAGGCCGCCGCCCTTTTTGTTGATGCCCTTGTTGTTGGACAGCTCGCCGCCCAGCTTGACGGTGGTGTGCACGGCATCGCCCCGAACCGCGTCCACCGTCAGCACGATCAGGCCGTCGTTGAGCAGCAGCACATCGCCGGGCTTCACATCGCGCGGCAGCTCCTTGTAGTCCAGGCCCACGCCCTGCAGGTCACCGGGCTCCTGGCGCGAGGCATCAAGCACAAACCGGGCACCGGGCTCGAGCATCACCTTGCCTTCGGCAAACTTGCCAACGCGGATCTTGGGGCCTTGCAGGTCGGCCATGATCGCCACCTCGCGGCCGGCGCGCTGCGCGGCCTCACGCACCATGCGGGCGCGGTCCACATGGTCCTGCGCCTTGCCGTGGCTGAAGTTCAGCCGCACCACGTTGACCCCCGCGCGGATCATCTCTTCGAGCAGGGCCGGCTCGCTGGAGGCTGGCCCCAGCGTGGCAACAATCTTGGTGGCGCGGCGGATCTTGGGCGAAATCATGGGCAGGTCCCCTGTGTCTTTGTCTCAAAAGTGGGGCCGGCTCCGTCACCAGATGCCGACCCGATGTAATTCAGTTCCATTCTGACATGAGAAACGTGCACAGGGAGTTACATCGCGGTTTCATTCGATGTGCGCTTGCACAATCGCGCGGCCCATAAAAAACACCTGCAAGGCGCTTGGCTGGGCAGGTGTTGGATGAGCACAGGTCGGATCAGGCCAGATCAGCGGGCCGGGGCGCGCCCTCGCGCATCAGCGCCTCGATCTCGTCGGCCTTCACCGGCACACCGCGCGTGAGCAGCTCGCAGCCTTCGTCGGTGATCAGCGCGTCGTCTTCGATGCGGATGCCGATGTTGTGGAAGGCTTCGGGAACGCCGTCGGCCGGGCGCACATAGATGCCCGGCTCGATCGTGGTCAGCATGCCGGGGCGCAGGATGCGGCTGGGGCGGTTGAGGATCAGCTCGCCCGAGAGCGGATCGCGCCGCTCACTGGTGTGGCCGAGCTCGCTGGGCTCGATGTAGCTGCCGCAGTCATGCACGTCCATGCCCATCCAGTGGCCGGTGCGGTGCATGTAGAACTGGAAGTAGCTGCGGTTGTCGATGACATCCTGCACGCTGCCGACCTTGTTCTTGTCGAGCAGGCCCAGATCGAGCATGCCCTGGGCCAGCACGGCGACGGTGGCGTCATGCATGTCGTTGAAGCGCTTGCCGGGCCGGGCCAGCGCAATGGCGGCATCCTGGCTGGCGAGCACCAGGTCGTACAGATCGCGCTGCGGACCGGTGAACTGGCCGTTGGCCGGGAAGGTGCGGGTGATGTCGCTGGCATAGCCATCGAGCTCGCAACCGGCATCGATCAGCACCAGCTCGCCGCTGCGGATGGGCGCGGCATCGGCGCGGTAGTGCAGCACACAGGCATTGGCGCCGGCGGCCACGATCGAGCCATAGGCCGGGCACTGCGAGCCGTATTCGCGGAAGGCCTGCAGCAGCTCGGCATCGAGGTGGTATTCGCGCACGTCCTGCCCGGCGCGAACCATGCGCGCTGAGCGCTGCATCGCCAGGATATGGGCGCGGGCGCTGATGTCTCCTGCGCGGCGCAGAATCGGCACCTCGTGCGCATCCTTGAACAAACGCATCTCATCGAGCACGGTGCACAGGTCGCGCTGCTGCTCGGGCACCAGCGCGCCATAGCGGGTGCGGGCGCGCACGCCGTTGAGCCATTGGGCCACCGTGCTCTCGAGCCCCTGGTGGATCGCAAACGGGTACCAGACCACGCTGCGGTTTTCCAGCATCTTGGGCATGCGGGCCGCCTGCTCGGCCACCGAATAGGCCTCGCTCACGCCCAGCGCCGCGACTGCGGCCTCGGGCCCCAGCCGGTAGCCGTCCCAGATCTCGCGCGCCAGGTCCTTGGGTGCGCAAAACAAGGTGGTCTTGCCATCAGCGGTGATCACCAGGCTGGCGTTGGGCTCGCTGAAACCGGTCAGGTAGTAGAAATAGCTGTCGTGGCGGTACAGAAAGTCACTGTCGCGGTTGCGCGCGCGCTCGGGCGCGGTGGGGATGATGGCGATCCCGCCCTCGCCCAGCTGGCGCGCGACCTGGGCGCGGCGCTCGGCATAGACGGACTGTGCGGGAATGGCTGGGGTGGGGGCGGGTGCTTGCATGCTGCTATCGTACTGCAGAGCTTTGCCTGTGGTGGTGATTGCAACAGCATGACAAGCCCTTGACGCTCTTTTTATGATTTCAGCGACTTGGCACATAATGCCGCATGCCCCACCGCTGGAAACCCAACGTCACCGTGGCCGCCGTCATTGAGCGCGATGGCCGATTTTTGCTGGTAGAGGAAGACACCTCGGACGGCATCCGCCTGAACAACCCGGCGGGCCATCTGGACCCTGGCGAATCCCCCATCCAGGCCTGTGTGCGCGAAGTGCTCGAAGAGACGGCCTTTGACTTCAAGCCCTCGGCCCTGCTGGGCATCTACATGAACCGCTTTGTGCGCAGCAAAAGCGGCGCGGACACCACCTATATGCGTTTTGCCTTTACCGGCACCGTCGGCGCGTTCTACGAAAACCAGCCGCTCGACGAAGGCATACGCCGCACCGTCTGGATGACCGCCGAAGAAATGCGCGCCGAGGCCCACCAGATGCGCAGCCCGCTGGTGCTGCAGTCGCTGGACGACTACCTGGCCGGCCAGCGCTTTGCGCTGAACCTGATCTACACCGATGTTTCCGTGCTGGTGCAGCCAGACGGTGTGAGACCGCTCGAATAGGCGCGCATCCACGACAAGCCCATGGCTCACCACCATGGGCTTTGTTTTTGGGCGGCGCGCAGTCTCCCTGGGCACCGCTTGGCGCTAACGCGATTGCGCGCAGCGGGCAAGCATGGCAATGTGCATCCACACCATAACGAGGAGACACACCATGCCACACCGCGACGCCTGTCGTTTTGCCAACCGTCTGGCCTTGCCGCTGGCCGCTGCGCTGCTTGCAGCCGGCTGCAGCTCGCTGGGCACGCCGCCCACCCGCCAGCACAGCGCCAGGATTGCCGGGCTGGAAAAGCCCGCCGAGGTGCTGGTCGACCAGTGGGGCGTGCCGCATATCTACGCGGGCACCACCTATGACGCCTTTGTGGTGCAAGGCTATATGGCCGCACGCGACCGGCTCTGGCAGATGGACCTGTGGCGCAAGCGCGGCCTGGGCCAGATGGCCCAGGACTTTGGCCCGGCCTGGGTCGAGAGCGACAAGGCGGCGCGCGCGGTGCTGTTTCGTGGCGACATGTACCGCGAATGGCTGGCTTATGGCTCGGACTCCAAGCGCGTGGCCGAGGCCTTTGTGGCCGGGGTGAATGCCTTTGTCGCCCAGACGAAGGCCGACCCCGGCCTGCTGCCCGAAGAGTTCAAGCTGCTGGGCTACCAGCCCGCGCAGTGGGCCGCAGAAGACACGGTGCGCATCCGCCACCATGGCCTGACCCTGAACTTTACTGGCGAGGTGGACCGCGCCCAGGCCTTTTGCGAAGGCAAGCACAACGGCGCCCGCGTGGACTGGCTGCGCCGCGAGCTGGTGCCCGATGTGAAGCCGCAGGTCCCGCCAGGGCTGGAGGTCTGTGGCCTACCTGGCAAGGAGCTCAAGCGCGCCTATGCGCTGGCCACCGCCAGCCCACGCTTTACCAAGGAGAACGTCAAGGTGTCGGTGCAGGACATGGCACCCGAGCAGCTGCTGGCGCTGTCCGAATCGACACTGAACCAGCCCGATGCCAACACCTTGGCCAGCTACGGCAGCAACAACTGGACGATTGCGCCGGGCATGACCACCACCGGCCGGCCGATTCTGGCCAATGACCCGCACCGCGCCCATGGCGCGCCCAGCCTGCGCTATATCTCGCACATCTCGGCCCCTGGCATGGATGTGATCGGCGCCGGTGAGCCGTTTCTGCCCGGCATCTCCATCGGCCACAACGGCCGCATCGCCTTTGGCCTGACGCGCTTTTACATGGACCAGGAAGACCTGTATGTGTACGAAACCAACCCGCAAAACAGCAAGGAGTACAAGTACCAGGGCCGCTGGGAGCCGATGACCCGCGTCACGGAGAGCATTGCCGTCAAGGGCGCGGCCCAGCCGGTCATCGTCGAGAACTGGTACACCCGCCACGGCCCGGTGCTGGCCGCCGAAGGCAACAAGGCCTATGCGCTGCGCGCCGCCTGGCTGGACCTGGGCATGGCGCCCTATTTCGGCTCGATGGACTACATGCGCGCGCAGGACTTTGACCAGTTCCGCGCAGCGATGAACCGCTGGGGTGCACCGGGCGAGAACCAGGTCTATGCCGACAGCAGCGGCAATATCGGCTGGATCCCGGGCGGGCTCACCCCCATTCGCCCCAACTGGGACGGGCTGATGCCGGTGCCCGGCGATGGCCGCTTTGAATGGACCGGCTACCGCAATGGCGACGAGCTGCCCTGGGAGTTCAACCCCCAGCGCGGCTATGTGGTGACCGCCAACGAAAACAATGTGCCACCCACGCACCCGCTCTACCAAAAAGGCATTGGCTACGAATGGTCCGACTCGGCCCGCGCGCAGCGCCTGCATGGCCTGTTTCAAAAGGCTGCCAAGGACGGCAAGAAGCTCAGCGTCGCCGACTCCGAAGCCTGGCAGACCGACATCGTGGCCGTACCGGCCCAGCGCCTGCTCAAGCTGCTGGCACCGCTGCAAAGCAACGATGCCCAGACCGCCCAGGGACTGGCACTGCTGCAGGGCTGGGACGGCACCATGGCCAAGGACAGCGCCGCCGCTGCGCTCTATGAGGTGTGGAGCAATGCCAGCTTGAAAAAAGCGCTGACCGACCAGGTGCTGGCCGCCAACGAGCGCAGCTTTGCCAAGGAGACCAGTGCCACCCGCATGATCGCGGTGCTGGAGCAGCCCCAAGGCTGGATGAGCGAGACCGAGCGCGACCAGGTGCTGCTCTCGTCCATCGCCCCGGCGATGCAATGGCTGCAGGCCAAGCTGGGGGCCGATGCCAAGAGCTGGACCTGGGGCAGCCTGCACCAGGCGATCTTTGTGCACCCGCTCGCCGGTGTGGTGGACAGCGCGACCAAGCAAAAGCTCAATGTCGGCGTGGGCGGCATCGGCGGCTCCTGGGCCACGCCCATGGCCACCAGCTACAACGTGGACACCTACCAGCTGACCTCGGGCGCGTCCTTCCGCATGGTGGTCGATGTGGGCAACTGGGATGCCTCGCGCGTGGTCAACACGCCCGGCCAATCGGGCAACCCGGCCAGCCCCCACTACCGCGACCTGGCCAACACCTGGGCGGCAGGCCAGTACTTTCCGCTGACCTACTCGCGCAGCGCGGTGGAGAAAGCCACCCGCGAGCGCATTGCGCTGACGCCTCAATAAGCCCGGCGGGCAGCGCCTGCTGGGGACCTTGGGCGCTTATCGGCGCTGTTGGTCGCCGTTGGGCGACAAAACGCCACATAGCCCTAGCGAAGCAGGCGCCTGCCGCCAGGCGGATAATTGCGCCCATGGTTAAACAGCGCATCGTAGTGGGGCTGAGTGGCGGCGTGGATTCGGCCGTCACCGCGTATTTGCTCAAAAAACAGGGGCACGAGGTCGTCGGCATCTTCATGAAGAACTGGGAAGATGACGACGACAGCGAGTATTGCTCGTCGAACATCGACTTTGTCGATGCCGCAGCCGTGGCCGACGTGGTGGGCATCGAGATCGAACACGTCAACTTTGCCGCCGACTACAAGGACCGGGTGTTTGCCGAGTTTCTGCGCGAATACCAGGCCGGCCGCACGCCCAACCCCGATGTGCTGTGCAATGCCGAGATCAAGTTCAAGGCCTTTTTGGACCATGCCATGCGCCTGGGTGCCGAAAAGATCGCCACCGGCCACTACGCCCGCGTGCGCCAGAACCCCGATACCCAGCTCTTTGAGCTGCTCAAGGGCCTGGACCCGGCCAAGGACCAGAGCTATTTTCTGCACCGTCTGAACCAGGCGCAGCTGTCCAAGGCGCTGTTCCCGGTCGGTGAGCTGAAAAAGACCGAGGTGCGCCGCATTGCCGAAGAGATCGGCCTGCCCAATGCCAAGAAAAAGGACTCGACCGGTATCTGCTTTATCGGCGAGCGCCCTTTCCGCGATTTTCTCAACCGCTACATCAGCAAGGAACCGGGCCTGATCCTGGACGACCGCAACCGCAAGCTGGGCAAGCATGTGGGCCTGTCGTTCTACACCTTGGGCCAGCGCTCGGGCCTGGGCATTGGCGGCGTGAAGGAAAAAGGCGCAGCGCGTGGCGCGGGCGAGCATGCGCCCTGGTTTGTGGCGCGCAAGGAGCTGGACAAGAACATCCTGCGCGTGGTGCAAGGCCATGACCACCCCTGGCTGCTGTCGCAGGCGCTGGACGCCGACAACACGAGCTGGGTGGCCGGCCACCCGCCCGCTGCTGGCACCTATGGCTCCAAAACCCGTTACCGCCAGCCCGACTCGCCCGCGATCATCGGCGCCGATGCGACGCCCGCGCATTTCCACCTGGATTTTCCCGAGGCGCAATGGGCGGTGACGCCAGGCCAATCGGCCGTGCTGTATGACGGCGAGGTCTGCCTGGGCGGCGGCATCATCGCCAGCGTGGCGCCCTCGGCGGCCGCTTAAATAGTCAAGCAGGTGCGCCAGGCGCCTGCGCTGCCCCCGGCAACTCATCGCGCAAGATCCAGGCCGCCTCCTGCGTGCAGGCATGCGCGGGGTAGCGGATCTTCATGCGCATGAACACGCGCACCGCCTGGTCCGGCTTGTTGGCGCCTTGCTTGAGCACGCGCACCGTCAGCTCCAGCGCCTGGGGCACCAGATCGCTGCCGGCATAGGCTTTCTCAAAACCATGGAGCAGGGCCAGCGTATGGGGCAGCTGCATGCGCTTCCAGGCCGTCTGCGCCAGCGCCAGCGTGTGGCGGGCCTCCTTCAGCCGAAAGCCCTTGTCGCGCTTGTAGCAACTGCCCCAGACCTCCAGCGCATCGCTGCTGCGCTGCTTTTGCAGCAGCAGTGCGATATAGCTTTGCGCATGGCGCGCCAGCTCACCCGCCTTGTCGCTGAGCTTGAGCACGCGGTGGTAGCGGCGCTGGTCGGCCAGGCTATCGGGCTCGCTGCGCTGCCACTCGCGCGCTTCGGCCAGGGCGGCGTTCATGTCGCCGTTCTGCACCAGCTGGGCCACCTGGGCATCGCGGCGTTGGGCCAGCGCGGTCTGCGGGTCAACCACGGGCGCGCCCGCTTCGGCCTGCGGCGCCTTGTCCGGCGTGATGCCCAGCGCCGCATGGTTCTGGTACATCACATAGCCGATCATCGCGGCGATCACGCCGTTGAAATAGATCACGACAAAGGCCAGCAAAGGCGCGAGCAGCGCCTGGGGCATCACCGTGACCAGGAGCGCAAAGGCCATCGGCACGCCCTGCATCAGCAAAAACAGAAACAGGCACAGCAGGCCATAGGGCAGACCGATGGCACCCATGGTGCCCAGCAGCATGAAGGGGTTGATGGCAGCGCGCAGGCTGCCGCTGGTGATCAGCACCATCAAGGTGGCGGGGATCAGAAAGGACGAGAGCAGATCGCCCAGCGCCGCCAGTCCCGGGCTGACCCGGGCGAGCATGCCGATCAGAAAGCCATGCACCAGCAGCACGCCAAAGAACTTCCAGGGCAGCACCTTGAGGTCGGCATCGCAAGGGTAGTCATCGTAGTCATTGCTGTCGAGCACGCCGTGCGAGGCATAGGCCGCTATCTTGAACGCATGCCGGCTGATCGCCAGCAGCAGGCCCACCGCAACGACCAGACCGATCAATAGGCCCCACATCAGCATATAGGCGCACAGCGACAGCACCAGCGCATACAGCAGCGGCTTGCGCTGCAGCGGAAACAGGAAAAAGCTGTTGAGCTTGCGCCAGAAAGGCTCGATCACCCATTGGGCTCTGTCAACGTCGTCTTGCTGTGGTGAACGCAGTGGGCCCATGGCCAGCCTTTCTGTCTGCCGCCCTCACTGGCGCAGCTTGGCAGCGATCATAAGGCATGGCTTCACGAAAACTTTACATGGAGCTGACGCGCCAGGGTGTTGGCCACTGCCGCCCAGGCACTCGACCCGCGTTCAGGTGCTGGCCTGGCTCAGCCAGCGCGTGACCGGCTCTTGCGGTGCGGCGCGCTGCAGCGCCGGCAGCCAGCGCCGGGCGTCATCCAGCCGGCCGGCCTTGGCCAGACCATTGGCCACCAGCGCCAAGGTGGCAGGCCAGTGCGGGTGGTCGGCAGCGCTTTCCAGCTGCTGGCAGATTTTTTGGGCGTCGTCCCATGCACCCAGCCGCACAAAGCTGCGCGCCAGTGCGTGCAGGCTGTTGTCGCTGATGCGCGGGGCGGGCCGGGCGCAGTCCATATAGGTTTGCCAGCTGTGGTGCTGCAGTTGGCGCAGCGCTTCTGTGTTGGCCGGCAGCTTGAAGATGGCGCGAGCGGCGCGGTGGAAATCCTCACTCGCCGGCGCATGGCGGGCACTCTCGAACCAGGCGCGCAAGATGGCGGCATCGGTCGGTGCCAGCTTGGCGGCCTGGCGCCAAGCGGGTGCGGCCAGCTCAAAGGCCAGCGCATCGGTGTGCTTTTGCGCGCGCTGCACGGCGGCGGCCAGCGCGGCGCTCTGGGCCTGGGCCTGCTGCTTGTCTCGGGCCGCCACCTCCACCACCGACTCCTTGCGCCGCAGCTGCAGGTACAGGGCCATCAGCAGGCCGCCGGCCAGCAAGCCGCCAAAGTGCGCCATATAGGCCACGCCCTGCTGCCCTAAAAAGTGCTGTGCCAGTTCAAAACCCATCCACACCGGCAGCACCACCAGCGCAGGCCAGGTGGCATAGTTGAAGTAGAAGGCCAGCATGTAGAAAAAGCGGATGCGCCGCATGCGGTAGAGCACCACATACATGGCCATCAGCCCGGCAATCGCGCCCGACGCGCCCAGCCCATAGCTGCCCGAGCCCGCATAGAACAGGCCCGCAAACAGCGAGGCGCTGACACCGGCGACGAGATAAAAGCACAGGTAGAGCCCGGCGCCCAGCGCCATCTCCAGCGTGAACCCGAAGAGAAACAGGAACACCATATTGCCCAGCAGGTGACCGGTGCTGCCGTGCAAGAAAGTGGAGGTCAGCGCCTGCAGCGGCTGCAGCCCGGCGCCGGCCTCATAGCTCATCGCCCAGCGCGACGTAAAAGGCTTGGGCTCCAGCGGCGCAAAGCGGGCGCGGGCGGCCTGCCAGTCGGCATACAGCGGATCGGCCGCCGTGATCACCTCACCGGCCAGCAGCTGGCGGCGAAAACGCCCCTCCTGCTGCATCAGCATATAGATTTGGCCGTAGTCCTGGTTTTTTTGCAGGCCCTGCACCATGCGCACCATCTGGGGCTGGATGCGGCTGTCCGGCTTGCGGCTTTGTGCGTCGAGGTACTTCACAAAGGCCGGCACCTCGATCGCCGGTAGTGCCGTATGCGCATAGGTTTTGGATGCGCGCTCTGCCGCCCGCTCCTCACCCCCTTGCCAGACCCAGAACACCAGGCAGTTGATCGCGATCAACAGCACCGTCATCCACGGCGGTGACTGCCAGGAGGGCTTGTTTTCCAGAGGGATGGCGATAAACATGGCGACTATTGTGCAGTCGCCATGCCTGCGCGGTGTTGGATTTTTGCCTTAGCCAGCAGGGGCGCAGATGCGGTGCAGCGCCGGTTGGGCAATACGCACATAGTCCTGCGCGTTGAGCACCATCGAGCGGTCCAGCCGCCCGGCATTGAAGGCAATCTCGGCATGGCGCTCCACCAGGTCCGGGTCCACCACCAAGGCCACCTGCGGGCCCGGGCTGAAGGGTGGAATGGCGCCAATCACGCAACCGGTCCGCTCCGTCGCCTCTTCCGCGCTGGCCATCGTCATCTTGGGCAGGCCGAGCGCGGTAGCCAGCAGGCGAAAGTCCAGCTTCTGATCACCCGGCAGCACGGCCAGCACCCAGTGCCCGGCATTGCGGGTCTTGCACAGCATGGCCTTGGCACCCTGGCCCGGCGTCGTGCCCCGGATGCGCGCCACCTCGTCGGATTTACCCTCGGCCGGGTGCTCCAGCACCCGAAAGCGGGCACCCTCGCCGTCCAGCAGCTGCTGCAGATGGTCAAACACGCTCATGGCTGCACTCCGGGCGCGACCACCGCGCCTGGCACCTGGTGCTGCGCCAGCGCCTGGGCCACAAAACCGCTGGCCTTGGCGTCTTCCACAAAGGCGGCCAGCCACTGGATAGCGGCCTCGCCCCGGCTCTTGGGCAGGCCCATGGCCTGCTGGATCAGCATGAAATGCCCGGGCAGCAGGCGCAGACCGGCATGGCTGGCCACCGCCGCCTCCAGCTGCACCTTGACGCCTGCGGCCACGTCTCCCTGGGGTTGCAGATAGACATCGACGACCGCCGGCGAGGTGGGCGCCCGAAGGATGCGCGCGTGTTTCAGCGCCCGGCTCAGGTAGAGGTCATAGGCGCTGCCCTGGCCCACCACCACTTCGTGCTCGGCCACATCCACCTGCGCGTTGTCGCTCAGCGCCGAATCGCTGCGCACCATGTAGGCGCCTTCGATCAGCACATAGGGGGCGGAAAAACCGATGCCCGCGCCCCGCACCGGGTCCACGGCGAAAAAGCCGACATCGGCCTGGCCCTGGGTGACAGCATCGACCGAATGGGCGGCCGCCTCAAACAGCTGCAGGTCCAGCGGCAGACCCAGTTGGGCCGCCATGCGCGCTGCCAGATCGACGGAGACGCCTGCGGCCGAGCCATCGGCCCTTTTGTGCGCCAGCACCGGGTTGCCGACATTGATGGCGGCACGCAGGCGGCCGCTGGGCGCGATGAGGGATGCGATCTTGGTGCTATCCAAGGTATTGGCAGTATCGGTGCTCGGAGTCATGGCCGCTTTCATGCAAGGTGGTACAAAGGGCATGCCGTCAGCTGCGCCCTTATCCAGGGCGGCACGGGAACCATCACAGGTCTGCCGGGCCGGCATTGTGCGCGGCGCGTTCTGCGCCCATGCCGCATTCTCTACCGGCGGCAAAGCCGCAGTGGGCACTGGCCTTTTGCGCCAAAACCGCTGGCCCCGCCGATCCTGCAGCGCACCCGGCACGCATGCCGCGGGTCATGCCGGCTGCTGGATTTACGCTTTGAATCATTTGGCAACTTGGCAACCTACCTTCTAGTAGGTATAGTCAAAACCCATCACCCAATCCAGAACCATTGACGATGTCTACCCGCGAAAAAATCATCCTTCTCAGCAACCACTTGATCCAGCAGCGTGGCTTCCAGGGCTTCAGCTATGCCGATCTGGAGGCGGGTATTGGCATTCGCAAAGCCAGTATTCACCATCATTTCCCTAGCAAAACAGACCTGGGCATTGCCTACTGTGACTACAAACGGGCCGATTTCAAAGCCCTGGAGGCAGCGCTGCAAAAGCTGCCCGCCGGTGTGCCGCAACTCCAGGCCTATCTGAATGCCTTTGCAGATTGCGCGGCGCAGGGGCAAATGTGCGGTGTCTACGCGATGCTGTCGGACAGCCACCTGTTTTCGCCCGCACTGCAAACGGCGGTCTACCAGCTGGCACAGACCGAGCAACAGCTGCTGCAAGACATTCTGGTCGCGGGCCAGCACCAGGCAGCCCTGCATTTTGCACAGCCCCCGGCAGAGCTGGCCATGGTGGTGAGCTCTGCGATCAAGGGCGCGCTACTGCTCAACCGCATCCCGCCCCATGGGGCCTATGACCGTGCCGCCAAAGCCATTGTCGACTGGCTGAGCACCGCCCCATGACATCCGCATCCCAGCCACTTTTTTAACCAGGAGACCCCCATGAAAAATACCATCCATCGCTTTATTCACTCCGATGCCGATATCGCTGTGCTGCGCGTCTCGGTGATCTTTATTTTTGCGCTGTTCGGCACCTTCAAATGGTTTGATTTTGAGGTCGCCGAGTTGGAGCCCCTGATCTCGAGCACCTGGCTCAGCTTTCTCTACACGCTCTTCGGTGTGCACGGGGGCAGCTACTTTCTGGGCGTGGTGGAGACCTTGGCGTTTCTGGCACTGGTGGTCGGCTTCAAAAAACCTGCTTTGGGTGTCGTAGGCGCCCTGATCGTCATCGTCACCGGCATCACCACCTTGAGCCTGCTGCCCCAGCTGTCCACGCTGGACGGTTTCATCGTCAAGGACGTGCTGCTGATTGGCGCCGGCGTTGTGCTGCTCAAGTTCGATCTGCGGCGCCAGCTGAACACGCCAGAAGCGAGCGCAACCGGTAGCGCTGCACCTTTGGCAACGGGCCGCTGAGAACCTGTTCAATGTCTCCTCGCGCCGCGACAGTGTCTTTGCGGGATGGGACGCGAGGGGGGCGCCCAGCCGCGCAACACCGCAGCAATAGCCCATCTATTGCGAGGATTTGCAACGACGCAGACCGCCCCTGCCCGGGCGGCCCTCGCCGGGCGCCCCTTCCCGGGCAGCGCAAAGCCACTGTCCCTACGGGTTGGAGTGAAATCGGGCGATTTCTGCGCGCTGGCCCTGGCTTGCACCCCGGTGCAAGCTGCGTTCCATCCCTTCGAACTCATCCCGATTGCACTCCAACGCGGCTGCGTAGAGACTTTGAACAGGTTCTAGGAACCGGTTCAAAGGCGGTGCGCCGCCAGCCGTGCCAGCCTTGCGCGGCCATTAAAAAAAGCCCCTGGCTCTCGGGAGCCAGGGGCTTTCGCAATACAAAAAATGCGTTGATGGCGAATTAGAACGGAATATCGTCGTCCATATCGTCAAAGCCCGAGGCGGCGCGTGGGGCTGGCGCAGGCATAGGTGCCGGTGCTGGACGGGGAGGCGGCGCCTGGCGGGGCGCAGCGGCCGGAGCCATTGCCGGTGCCGGTGCACGGCGCTGGTAGTTGCCAGCGGGGGCGCCGCCGCCACCGCCCTGGTCGCCGTAGCCGCTGTCGCCATAGTCATCGCCACCGCCTTGGCCGCCTGGGCTGCCCTGGCCTTGGCGGCTGCCCAGCATCTGCATCGAGTCAGCGCGGATTTCCGTCGCATAGCGCTCCTGGCCGGTGGCTTGGTCGGTCCACTTGCGGGTGCGCAGGCTGCCTTCCACATAGACTTGGCTGCCCTTGCGCAGGTACTGGCCGACGATTTCAGCCAGACGGCCATTGAACACCACACGGTGCCACTCGGTGGCTTCCTTGTTCTCACCGCTGTTCTTGTCGCGCCAGCGGTCGGTGGTGGCGATAGTGACGTTGGCCACCTGGTCGCCTGAGGGGAAGGTGCGGATTTCAGGGTCGCGGCCGAGGTTGCCGACGATGATGACTTTGTTGACGGATGCCATGGTAGAGGTAGTTCCTTTGAAAAATGGGCGCCTACTATGCGTTGGCAGTGTTGCAGGCATTGCAGCCTTCAAAGCGCCCATCACTGAGATTCAGGGGCGTATCCTACCCCAAAGCGGCCGGTCCTTCTCTGCGGGTGGCCGCAGATCCTGCAACAGGGCCTGCCAGGCCTGCCCCATTCCCAGCCAGTGCTTACTTTTGTGCAGCGCCAGCACCAGCCACGGCGCGGCCCAGCGGCTGCAGCGGCCAGGTCAGCACCAGCCACAGCAGCGCCAGCGCGCTGGTGGCAATGAACAGATCCGTCACGCTGCCCCAGCGGGTCAAGGCCCCGCCGAGCGCACCACCGGCAAACAGGCCCAGAGATTGCAAGGTGTTGTAACTGCCCAGCGCCGCGCCGCGCAGCGATGCCGGCGCCATGCGCGAGACCAGGCTGGGCTGCGTGGCCTCCAGCGCATTGAAGCCGCAGAAAAACACGAACAGCAGCACGCCCATCAGCCACAGCGCGGGCGCATGGCCCGAGGTCGCCACTAGGCCCAGGGCCATCTGCACCAGGGCCACCAGCGCGATCGAGCCCAGCAAGGCGCCGCGCAGGTAACCGCGCCGCTCCAGCGCAAACAGCCCACCCATCAGCACAAAGGACAGCAGCACGGCCGGCAGGTAGACCTGCCAGTGCTCAGCCTTGGGCAGGCCTGCGGCCACCAGCATCGCGGGCACGGCCACCCACATCGACATCTGCACCGTGTGCAGCACAAACACACCGGCATTGAGGCGCACCAGGTCGGCATGGCGGAACACCTCGCGCAGTCCGCCGCGTGCGCCGCCCCGGTGCTCCAGCGGCTCAGGCGGCACGACCCACAGCACCACCGCAATACCGCCCAGCGCCAGGCCGCAGGTCATCAAAAACAGGCCGCTCAGGCCGATGTGCACCACCAGCAGCGGGCTGAGCACCAGCGCCAGCGCAAACATCAGGCCGATGCTGGCGCCCACCAGGGCCATGGCCTTGGTGCGCACTTCGTCGCGGGTCTGGTCGGCCAAGAGCGCCGTGACGGCGGCGGACACCGCGCCTGCGCCTTGCAGCGCCCGACCCAGCAGCAGGGTATGCAGGTTGCCCGCCATGCCGGCGATCAGGCTGCCGGCGGCAAACACCAAGAGGCCCAGCACAATGACCTTTTTGCGCCCGAAGCGGTCCGACGCCATGCCCAGCGGCAGCTGGCAGACGGCCTGTGTCAGGCCATAGACGCCCATGGCCAGCCCGACCAGCGCCGGGTCATCACCGCCGGGGTATTTGTGGGCTTCCAGCGCAAACACCGGCAGCACCAGAAACAGGCCCAGCATGCGCAATGCAAAGATCAGCGCCAGGCTGAAACTGGCGCGCCGCTCGGCCGGCAGCATGGCCGTGGAAGAAGAAACAGAAGTGAGAGACAAGGGCGATACGCAGGCAAACAAGGGACGGATGGCGACGATCGCCAGCGGCAAGTGTAGAGCGCAGCCGCAAGCCCTGCTGGCAGACGGAATCTCTGCGCCCAGCAGCGCATCAGAAACCATAGCTAGGCGCAAAGCTGCCGCAAGCCCTCACCTCGGTTTTGGCGCCAGACAGCGGGCCACGCCCCTGGGTTTATCCGCAACGCATGTGCAGCGATACCCGGCAGATTGCACAACGAACGGGCAGGCTGGCTATCATGAGGGGTTTTGGATCTTGAAGCCCACATGCCACCACGCACCCCCACCGACCCTTCCGCTGCCATCGACTTGCACCATGAACTCGGCCTGTCCGAGGCGCAGCAGGACGACAGCCGCTACCTGGGCGCGCGGCTGGCACACAGTCGCATCGCCATCCGTGGCGCGCGCACGCACAACCTCAAGAACATCGATCTGGACATTCCGCGCCACCAGCTGGTGGTGATCACCGGCTTGTCGGGCTCGGGCAAATCCAGCCTGGCCTTTGACACCTTGTATGCCGAAGGCCAGCGCCGCTATGTCGAGAGCCTCTCGGCCTATGCGCGCCAGTTTCTGGGCCGGCTGGACAAACCCGATGTCGACCTGATCGAGGGCCTGTCACCGGCCATCTCGATCGAGCAGAAGGCGACCAGCCACAACCCGCGCTCGACCGTGGGCACGGTCACCGAAATCCATGACTACCTGCGCCTGTTGTATGCCCGCGCAGGCACGCCGTTCTGCCCCGACCACAACCTGCCACTGGCGGCCCAGACCGTCAGCCAGATGGTCGACGCCGTGCTGGCCCTGCCCGAGGACACCAAGCTGATGATCCTGGCGCCGGTGGCGCGCGGCAAGAAGGGCGAGTTCGTCGAGCTGTTTGCGCAGATGCAGGCGCTGGGCTATGTGCGCTTTCGGGTCGATGGCCAGATGTACGAGCACGAGACCCTGCCCGCGCTGGCCAAGAACGAGAAGCACGATGTCGATGTGGTCATCGACCGGGTCAAGGTACGCGCCGGGCTGCAGCAGCGCCTGGCCGAAAGCATTGAGGCGGCACTGCGCGTGGGCGGCAACGAAGGCAATGGCCGCGTGCTGGCGCTGGAGATGGACACCGGCGAAGAGCATCTGTTCAGCAGCAAGTTCTCCTGCCCGGTCTGCAGCTATGCGCTGGCCGAGCTGGAGCCGCGCCTGTTCTCCTTCAACTCGCCCCAGGGCGCCTGCCCGTCCTGCGATGGCCTGGGCCTGCACGAGGTGTTCGACGTCGAGCGCGTGGTGGCTTTCCCCACGCTCAGCCTGGCCAGTGGCGCCATCAAGGGCTGGGACCGGCGCAATGGCTACTACTTTGCGATGCTCGAGAGCCTGGGCCGCCACTACAAGTTCGATATCGAGCAGCCTTTCGAGAGCCTGCCCGAAGCCGTGCGCCAGGTGGTGCTGTATGGCTCGGGCGACGAAGAGATCGCCTTCAAGTACGAGCTGGCCAGCGGCGAGAACGCCGGCAAGATGGTCACCAAGAAGCACCCCTTCGAAGGCATCCTGCCGAACATGACGCGGCGCTACCGCGAGACCGATTCGAGCATCGTGCGCGATGAGCTGGCCCGCTACCAAAGCGTGCAGCCCTGCCCCGACTGCCACGGCGCGCGCCTGCGCCGCGAGGCGCGCTTTGTGCGCGTGGGCGATGGTGACCAGGCCCGTGCGATCCAGGACATCAGCCAGGTCACCCTGAGCGAGGCCCACGCCTGGTTCAGCACCGTGCAGCTGACGGGCGCCAAGGCCGATATTGCCGCGCGGGTGATCCAGGAAATCAGCACGCGGCTGCAGTTCCTCAACGATGTGGGCCTGACCTACCTGAGCCTGGCGCGCAGCGCCGAGACGCTCTCGGGCGGTGAGGCGCAGCGCATTCGCCTGGCCTCGCAGATCGGCTCGGGCCTGACGGGCGTGATGTATGTGCTCGACGAGCCCTCGATCGGGCTGCACCAGCGCGACAACGACCGCCTGATCGCCACCTTGCAGCACCTGCGTGACATCGGCAACAGCGTGATCGTCGTCGAGCATGACGAGGACATGATGCGCGCGGCCGACCAGATCATCGACATGGGCCCGGGCGCCGGTGTGCACGGCGGCCAGATCATGGCCCAGGGCCGCTACGCCGACATCTGCGCCCACCCGCAGTCGCTCACCGGCCAGTACCTGAGCGGCCAGAAATCGATTGCCGTGCCCGCGCGCCGCACGCCCTGGCTGCCGGTGCTGGCCAGCACCGTGGGCGCGCCGGTGGGCAAGGCCGCCGCGGACAAGAGCGGCTCGCAGTTCCCTACCGTGCGCACCTCGCTGGAGAAAAAGCCCAGCAGTACCAGCAGCACCAGCAGTACCAAGGGCCGCAGCGTGCAGGAAGCGGCCGCCTCCGCCGCAGTGGACCCGCATGCGGTGCAAAGCCTGCGTCTCATCGGCGCCAGCGGCCACAACCTGCGCGATGTGACGGTGGATTTCCCGGTCGGCCTGTTCACCTGCGTGACCGGCGTCTCGGGCTCGGGCAAATCGACCCTGGTCAACGACACCTTGTATGCGGCCGCGGCCCACAAGATCAACCGCGCCCAGGGCGATGTTGCGCCCTACCAGGAGATCGAAGGCCTGGACTATTTCGACAAGGTCATCAATGTGGACCAAAGCCCGATTGGCCGCACGCCGCGTAGCAACCCGGCCACCTACACCGGCCTGTTCACGCCCATTCGCGAGCTGATGGCCGAGACCAACACCGCCAAGGAGCGCGGCTATGGCCCGGGCCGTTTCAGCTTCAATGTGGCCGGCGGCCGCTGCGAAGCCTGCCAGGGCGATGGCATGGTCAAGGTGGAGATGCATTTTCTGCCTGACGTCTATGTACCCTGCGACATCTGCCAGGGCCAGCGCTACAACCGCGAAACCCTGCAGGTGCAGTGGAAGGGCCGCAATATTGCGCAGATCCTGGAGATGACGGTGGAAGACGCGCACGACTTCTTCCGCGATGTGCCCACCATTGCCCGCAAGCTGCAAACGCTGCTGGATGTGGGCCTGAGCTATATCCGCCTGGGCCAGAGCGCCACCACCCTATCGGGCGGCGAGGCCCAGCGCGTCAAGCTGGCGCAGGAGCTGTCCAAGCGCGACACGGGCCGCACGCTCTACATCCTCGATGAGCCGACCACCGGCCTGCACTTTGCCGATATCGACCTGCTGCTCAAGGTGCTGCACCAGCTGCGCGATGCGGGCAACACGATTGTCGTCATCGAGCACAACCTGGACGTCATCAAGACGGCCGACTGGGTCATCGACATGGGCCCCGAAGGCGGCGCCGGCGGCGGGCAGCTGGTGGCCCAGGGCACGCCCGAGCAGGTCGCGGCCAACCCGGCCAGCCATACCGGGCGCTACTTGGCGCCTTACCTCAAGCGCTGAGGCAGCTTGCCGCGCGTCAACGAACCAGTCCATCCCACTGCGCCTATGCCAGCAAACCTGATTTTCCGCACCGCAACCCTGGCCGACCTGCCCGCGATCATCGCGCTGCTCGCCGATGATGCGCTGGGCCGTGAGCGCGAGGTGCTGGCCGACCCGCCCGATGCGCGCTATGTCGCGGCCTTTGACGCGATCTGCGCCGATGCCAACCAGCGCCTGGTGGTGGCCGAGCTGGACGGGCAGGTGGTGGGCACGCTGCAGCTGTCCTTTGTGCCCGGCCTGTCACACACGGGGGCCTGGCGCGGCCAGATCGAATCGGTGCGCATTGCAGCGCAGCTGCGCGGCGCCGGCGCGGGCCAGCAGATGCTGGAATGGGCGGTGGCGCAGTGTCGGGAGCGGGGCTGCACGGTGGTGCAGCTGACCACCGACAAAAGCCGGGCCGATGCCCACCGCTTTTACGAAAAGCTGGGCTTTGTGTCCAGCCATCTGGGTTTCAAGCGCAAGCTTTAACTGCCCGAGGGCACCAGCCGAATCAGCTTGCCATCGGGCCCATCGGTGAGCAGGTAGACCAGGCCATCGGCGCCCTGGCGCACGTCACGGATGCGCTCGCCCAGCGATTCATAGAGGCGCTTCTCGCCGGTCACCTTGCCGTCCTTGACCGTCAGCTGGGCGACGCTGCGCGACTTGAGGCCGCCCACCAACAGGCTGCCCTTCCAGGCTGGCCCATAGCGGTCACTCGTGACAAAGGCCATGCCCGAGGGCGCAATGCTGGGCACCCAGTAGTGCAAGGGCTGCTCCATGCCGGCCTTTTGCGTGCCTTCGCCGATCTTGCCGCCGCCGTATTCCTCGCCATAGGTGATCACCGGCCAGCCATAGTTCTTGCCAGGCTGGGGCCGGTTGATCTCGTCGCCGCCCTGCGGGCCATGCTCGTGCTGCCACAGGCTGCCATCGGCGGCGACGGCCAAGCCCTGGCTGTTGCGGTGGCCGTAGCTGTAGATCTCCGGCAGCGCATCCTGGCGGCCCGCATAAGGGTTGTCCTTGGGCACGCTGCCATCCTTGGCAATGCGCACCAGCTTGCCGTGGTGGTTGTTCAGGGTCTGCGCATCGTCGCGCTGCGAGTAGCGGTCACCCAGGCTGAGGAACAGGTTGCCATCGGGCGTTTCGGCAATGCGGCAGCCAAAATGGGCATTGCTCCTGGCCTTGGGGCGCTGGCTGAACAGCAGCTTGACGTCTTCGAGCTGGCGCTCATTGGCCGCAATGCGCGCCGAAGCCAACGCCGTGCTGTTGGTGCCCGCCTGGGGGCCCGCTTCGCTGAAGCAAAAATAGATGCGCCGGTTGCTGGCGAACTGGCTGTCGGCCACGACATCGAGCAGGCCGCCCTGGCCGGCATCGACCACCTTGGGCACGCCTTGCAGCTCGGACTGTTTACGCCCATCGGCATCGAGCAGCCAGAGCTTGCCGCCGCGCTCGGTCAGCAAAAAGCGTTTGTCCGGCAAGGGCGCAATGGCCCAGGGGTTGAGGTAGCCGCTGCCCACAACCGTGGGCTTGGGCAGCGCGGGAGCCGCCGTCTGCGCTTGCACAGTGCTGGCGGCGCAGATGGCCAGCAGCCCGCTGGCGCCCAGTGCCCATGAATAAAAACCCTTGCGTGCTTGTTTCTGTCTCATGTTTGCCCTTTGCGAAGTGCCTCTGACCTTACCATGCTGACCATGGAAACCCCCAACAGTTCCCCTTCGGCCTCCCCTAGCGCATCCGCTTCTACCGCCGCCAGCCCGGCGGTCTGGGATTTTGTCGTCATCGGCGCCGGCATGGCCGGCAGCGCCACCGCCTGGCACCTGGCTACCAGCGCCCAGGTGCTGGTGCTGGAGCAGGAATCCCAGCCCGGCTACCACACCACCGGCCGCTCGGCCGCGCTGTTTGAAGAGCACTATGGCCCACCCCAGGTGCAAGCGCTCACCCGAGCCAGCCGCCAGTTTTACGAGCAGCCGCCGGCCGACTTTGCCGAGCATGCGCTGGTCAGCCCCCGCGGCGTGCTGTATGTGGCAACGCCCGCGCAGTTGCCCGCGCTGCAAGCCGCCTACGACGAGGCACGCCAGCATTCGCCCGGCGCGCGCTGGCTGGACAAGGCCGCGCTGAAAGCCTTTTTGCCGGCGCTCAACACCGAGGTGCTGGAAGCCGGCTTTAGCGACGATGGCGCCCGCGATATCGATGTGCATGCGCTGCACCAGGGCTTTTTGAAGGGCATGCGCCGGCGCGGCGGCCAGCTGTGGAACGATGCCCGGGTGCACAGCCTACACTGGGATGCCAGCGTCGGCCACTGGCAGATCAGCCTGGCCGATGGCCGCCAGCTGCAGGCCCGCCATGTCGTCAACGCCGCCGGCGCCTGGGCCGATGAGCTGGGCCAGATGGCTGGAGCGGCTGCCATTGGCCTCACGCCCAAGCGCCGCAGTGCCTTTACCTTTGCGATGCCCGCCGGCATGGACGGCCAGCACTGGCCGGCCGTCATCGATATCGGCGAGCAGTGGTACTTCAAGCCCGATGCCGGCCAGCTGCTGGGCTCGCCCGCCAACGCCGATGCCACCCACCCGCATGATGTGCAGCCCGAGATGATGGACATTGCCGAGGGCATTGACCGCATCATGCAGGCCAGCCATTTCGACATTCGCCGCCCCAGCCACAGCTGGGCAGGCCTGCGCTCCTTTGTCGCCGATGGCGAGATGGTGATTGGCTGGGATGGCCAGGTGCCGCAGTTTCTGTGGGTGGCCGCGCAGGGCGGGTATGGCATCCAGAGCGCCTATGGCTACGGCCTGCTGGCGCGCAACCTGGCCTTGCAGGAGCCGCTGGACCCGGCGCTGGTGAGCCAGGGTGTGCAGCCTGAGGCTCTGTCGCCCACGCGCCATTTGCGCTGAGAGCCACCAACACAACCCTTGATACGTCGTTACCTGGCCGGCCGCACCCTGCCTTGTCGTACGTTGTACTGCCTGCGGCAGGGTGCCTCGTCTCAACCGCAAACCTGCGGTTTGCTGGGCCGTGCTAGCGGCGCTGAATAGCGCAGCGCCAGCACGCAGCTGCGCTTGCTGGCACACTGCTGGAAAACCTTGAATAACATCCGGCGCTGCGCACACCAGTGCCTCCAGCCATGTCCGCTTCCAGCTCCCCTGTCCCCTTTCGCCCTACGGACCTCGCCTTGGCGCTGGTCGTGGTGGTGGTCTGGGGCATCAACTTTGTCATCATGAAATGGGGCCTGCAGAGCCTGACCCCGTTCGAGCTGGGCGCCCTGCGCTACCTCTGCGCGGCCTTTCCGCTGGTGCTGTTCATCAAGCCGCCGCGCGTGCACTGGCGCTGGGTGGTGCTGTTTGGCCTGCTGCAGGGCGTGGGCCAGTTTGGCTTCTTGTTCACCGCGCTCAAGGTGGGCATGACGGCGTCGCTCGCCAGCGTGGTGCTGCAGACCCAGGTGTTTCTCACCGCCGTGTGGACCTGGGTGCTGCTGCGCGAGCGCCCCGGCCGCCCACTGGTGGCCGGCATGGGCATTGCCGCGCTCGGCCTGGCCTGCCTGCTGATCAATGAGCTGCGCAGCAATGGCGCTGGTGGCACCACCTTGGCAGGCCTGCTGCTGGTGCTGTGCGCGGCCACATCCTGGGCCTGCTCCAACGTGGTGGTGCGCCTGGCGCAAAAGGAAAACGCCCGCTACGACCCGGTGGGCTTTATCGCCTGGAGCAGCCTGATGCCGATTCTGCCCTTTATCGGGCTGAGCGCCGCACTGGACGAGGGCAGCGTGGGCAAGTGGCTGCAGGCAGAGACCTGGCAGCAGATTCCCGGGCTGGCCTGGATGTCGATCGCCTACCTGGGCTGGGTGGCCACCATCGTCGGCTACGGGCTGTGGACCAAGCTGATCCAGCGCTACTCGGCCAACCGGGTGGCGCCCTTCAGCCTCTGCGTGCCGGTCATTGGCCTGACCACCGGCATGCTGGTGCTGGGCGAGACGGTGACGGCCTGGCAATGGGCTGGCGCGGTGTTTGTCGTGCTGGCGCTGGTGGTCGTGGTCTGGGGCGGCCGCTGGCTGCAGGCGGCGCGGCGGTAAGCTGCGCCGAAGGAGACCGCGCTCAGCGGTCTTCGATCTTCGCGGTCTCGACGATCTGCTGGTACTTGGACACCTGGGCCTTCAAGAAGGCGCCCATGTCCTGGCCGGGCGCAGCCACCACATTGCCACTGGCTTCGAGCTTGGCGCGAAAGCTGGGGGACTGCAGCATGTCATCAATGGCCGCACGCAAGGCCTTTTGCACCTGCGGGGGCAACTTGGCTGGGCCCATCAGCGCAAACCAGCTGTTGATATCGACCCTCGCAAACGCCGAGGTCTCGGCCAAGGCCGGGATATCGGGTGTGACGCTGGAGCGCTTGGCCTCGGTCGTGCCCAGCGCCACCACCTTGCCGGCGCGGATATGCGGCAGGCCCGAGGACAGCACAAACACGCCAAAATCCAGGCTGCCGCCCAGCAGGTCATTGGTCAGCGGTGCCACGCCCTTGTAGGGCACATGGGTCATCGCCACATTGCCGGCCTGCTGCACCATCTCGCCAGCAATGTGCAGCGCCGTGCCCACGCCCGAGCTGCCATAGCTGTACTTGCCGGGGTTCTGGCGCAGCAGGCTGAGGAACTCCTGCGTGTTCTTGACGCCGCTGGACTGCGAGGCAACCAGCACCATGGGCTGGGTCGCCACCAGGCTGATCGGCGTGAAATCCTTGAACACCCGGTACTTGATGGCCTTGTTGATCAGCGGCGCAATCGCCATCTCGTTGTTGGCCGACAGCAGCAGGGTATAGCCATCGGCCGGCGCCCGGGCCACCTTTTGCGCGCCGATGGCGCCACCGGCACCGCCCAGGTTCTCGATGACCACCGGCTGCTTGAGCCGCTGCGCCAGTTCGGTGCCGACCATGCGGCCCACCGCATCGGTGCTGCCGCCAGGCGGGTAGGCAATCACCAAGGTGATGGCCTTGGTGGGGTAGTGCGCAGCCGCCTGTGCGCCGGCCGCCATGCTGGCCGCCAGCGCCAGCAGACCCAGGCAGGCCTTTCGGCGCGGGCGAGAAAAAAGCATAGGGAGCATCGGAAGTCCTTGTGGCGGTGGAAAAGGCGTCAGAAGAAAAGCGGCAGGCGCATTGTGTCTTGGCCCAAGAAGCCTCCGCACTATTCCGGAAAAAGAAGCAGGGTCCGTGCCAGCGTGCAGCACGGACCCTGTCGTTCTGGCGCTGGAGCCGCTCAATCGACCGCGTTGAGCAGGTCGCGGGTCTGGATCGCAGCGGCGCGCGCCGCGCTGGCAAAGTCGTCGCCGCTGCTCGCATACAAAATGGCGCGCGAAGAGTTGATGATGATCGGGCCGCCGCCAATGCGGGCCGCCTTGACGGTGGCCACCGCATCACCACCCTGCGCACCGACGCCGGGAATCAGCAGCGGCAGGTGGGGGGCGACGGCGCGCACACGCTCGATCTCTTGCGGGCGGGTGGCACCGACGACCAGGCCGAGCTGGCCATTGGTGTTCCAGGGGCCCTGGGCCAGGCGCGCCACATGCTCGAACATCTGCGGCTGGCCGGGCACATCGGCCAGGGTCTGGGCCTGCAGGTCGTCCCCACCGGGGTTGGAGGTGCGGCACAGCAAGAAGGCGCCCTTGCCCTCGTACTTCAGGTAGGGCGTGATGGAGTCAAAGCCCATGAAGGGCGACAAGGTCACCGCGTCCGCCCCATAGCGCTCAAAGGCTTCCTTGGCGTACTGCTCGGCGGTCGAGCCGATGTCGCCGCGCTTGGCATCGAGAATCACCGGCACCTGGGGAGCCACGCGGCGCATATGGGCCATCAGCTTTTCCAGCTGGTCCTCGGCGCGGTGCGCTGCAAAGTAGGCGATCTGCGGCTTGAAGCTGTTGACCAGGTCATGGGTGGCATCGACGATGGCTGCGCAAAAATCATAGATCTTGCTGGCATCGCCGCGCATCGCGGCGGGAAAACGGCTGGGCTCCGGATCCAGGCCCACGCACAGCATGGAGTTGTTTTGGGTGGCTGCGGCGCGCAGCTGGTCGATAAAAGGCATGGGCGCTATTGTAAAAGCTGGCCGTGCCAGGGCCTTCGCAGAGCTGACTGCGTCGCACGGGGATTGCAGGCACAATCGCGCCCCATGCCTACCCTGTCGCGACAACAACTGGTGATCCTGTGCCTGCTGACCCTGGTCTGGGGGCTGAACTGGCCGGTGATGAAGACGGGGGTGCAGCACTTCCCGCCACTGAGCTTTCGCGCGCTGTCGATGCTGATCGGCCTGCCGCTGCTGGCGTTGGGCCTGCTGGTGCTCAAGGTGCCCTTCCGGCTGGAGCGGCGCTACTGGGGGCCGCTCGTGGTGCTGGGCTTTTTCAACATGGTGATGTGGCACACGCTGATCATTGTGGCGATTCCGCTGCTGCCCAGCGGCCGGGCGGCGATCCTGGGATACACCATGCCTATTTTTTCAGCAGCGCTGGGCGCACTGTTCTTCAGTGACCGGCTGCCGCCGCGCGCCTGGCTGGGCGTAGCCGCTGCCGCCGGCGGCGTGTTTCTGCTGCTGTGGAACGAGATGGACAAGCTGGGCGGCAAGCCCACGGGCGTGGCGCTGATGCTGCTGGCAGCGGCCAGCTGGGCGTTGGGCACCCAGCTGCTGCGCCGCACCCACATCCCCGCGCCCACCTTGACCCTGGCCTTCTGGATGACCGTGATGACCACCGGCTGCCTGTGCCTGCTGGCCACGCTGCTGGAGCGCCCGCGCTGGCATGCGCCTGACCCCATCGCCTGGGGCACCATCCTGTTCAATGCGGTGCTGGTGATCGGCTTTGCCCAGGTGGCCTGGTTCTTTCTGGTGCGCACCCTGCCGCCGCTGGCGTCCACTTTGAGTGTGATGCTGATCCCCGTGCTGGGCGTCTTCAGCGGCGCCTGGTGGCTGGGCGAGATCCTGCACTGGCAGGACTGGACGGCGGTGGCCTTGATGGTGCTGGCCATCGCCTCGGTGCTCTGGCCCAGCCGGGCGCGCCGCTGAGCCAGCACAAAGCGATCCTACGTCGCTGAATCAGCGGCCTGCGGACTGCGCAGGCGGGGCCAGGCTGTCGTTGTCCATCGTCAGGTAGACCAGCACCAGCAGCAAGGTGATAAAGAAGCGGAAGGCATCGGGCACGCCATTCCACTCTTTGGACATCCACATGCCAAACCACTCACCGCCCACCGACATAAAGCCCACCTGCCAGGTGAGAAAGCCCAGGGTCAGCCCGGCAATCGCCCATTTTTTGGCAGCGCGAAAACCGGCCGCATCGGCATGGCGGGCGCGCAAGAGCTGGCTGCCGCCAACCCAGCACAGCAGCGCTGTCAGTGTCTCCAGCGCAATGATGCCGGCATAGCCCAGGTGGTGGATCCATTCCGCATCGATGGCGCGGTAGAGGATGCTGTTACCGGGGAAGGTGGTGTCCATCAGGAACACATGGTGCACAAAGGCAAAGTTGGTGGCGTAGTCGGTGATATTGCCAAAAGCCACCAAGGTGGCGAAGAAAGCCATGGCCAGCACCAGGGCGGACTTGGACAGACGAATCATCATTCGAAGCTCCAGACGTGAGAGTGTGAGAGAGGGATAGGAAAGGGCAGACGGATGCCGTGGCGCCGAACAGCAAGGCTCGGCACCTGATCCATCAAAAGTGTGCCAACGCGGAGTTGGCGGGGAGGTGTGCAAAAAGCACGCAGGCGCGCAGATCGGGACTGGAAAACCTGAAGCCGGCAGCGGGTCTGGGAAACACGCAGGCCAACCGGATCGAATGTCGCGCCAGGAGGGAGGCTGGATTCTGCCAGCCCGCTGTGGAGGCTGTCAACGCTGGCCGATCCGGCCATAAAAAAACGCACTGCCCCAAGGGGAGTGCGTTCTTTGTTCCAACCGGGCGGCGGCCCGGTGGTGGATCAGCGAGGCGCGTTCAGCAAACGGGTCACATCGCGGTCATTGGGCAAGGCATAGTCATAGCCCGACAGGATGCGGCTGTCTTCGGTACGCACCAGCTTGAGGCTGACGTAGGTGAAGTTGGCAGCGGGCGAGAAGGTGCCGACCAGCACCATCGAGGCGTTCTGGCTGCGCGCAATGTCGCGCATCTCGCGCGACAGCAGCAGCTCGCCGGTGCCTTCGCGCACATACAGATCGGTGCGCAGCTTGACTTCCTTGACGTGGAAGCCACGGGCGGCCATCTGGTTGGCGTAGATCTCGGACAAGGTGCGGCCCAGTGGCGACGAGGCGCCCATGTTGTTCACATTGACCACGGTGGCCACCAGCACGGGGCCGGTACCGGTCGACTGGGGCGCGACCGAGGCGGTCAGCTTGTTGATCGCATCCTGGCTGTTGGCCAGGAAGACGCTGGCGTCCGCAGCCTGGTAGGTCGGCTCGCTGCGCACCGTGCTCACGGGCTGGGCAGGATCGGTCCAGCTGGCGCAACCGGCCAGCACAGCGGCAGAGGCCACAGCGGCCAGGGTGGTCAGACGCCGCATCATTTGTTCACCACCTTCATGTTGACGGCGCGGTAGGCTTCGGTCTTGGCGAACTGGCCGACGGTGGCATTGTCAACATAGTAGACATTGGACTTGCGCGCGACATACTGGCCCTGGCGCAGCACCGTGGTGGTCAGCAGCACTTCGGAGTATGCCGGGGCGCCTGCGATGGTGGCGGCCTGGTAGTCGGTGCCGATGGTCGGGCTCACGCCAGCGACGACCTGGCCGTTGTCGCCTTCATAGGCCCAGTTGCCCGCTTGCTGCAGGTTGTGGTGCACGACCTTGGCGTCGTAGCTCACTTCGAGCTGCTGGCCGGGGGTGGTGTAGACCGATGCGCCATGCTGCACCAGCTTGGTCACGACCAGGTCGTGGAACACGCTGTCAAAGGCGCTGGCGTTCTGTGGCAGGGCCACATACAAAGGCGTCTTGGCGTTCAGACCATTGCGCTCCAGCGTCGCCAGCGTGTCGGCCACCACTTCGCTGGCCATCAGGTCCCAGTGGCCCGCTGCGCGGACCTTCATCTGGGTTGGTTGCGCATAGTTGGCGCCGTATGGAACGGGCGCCTCTACCGCGCAACCCGTCAACGCAAGCACGGCGCTTGCCAGCGCCGCCGCTCCGATGGTCTTTTTCAAAGCCATGTTTCCCTCCTCGGAATTAGATAGCCGACGGGCCAACACCCGCCCAGGCTTGCATCCATTGTTGTAGATGTGGTGCTACCAAGACAAGTGAAACGATCCAAAGTGCGAGCAGAGCCACGCATTTTGTTGTTTTTGCTCACACTTTAGAAACGCCATTTGTCCACTGAATAAGCTCAGCCTGCCGCGCGTTTTTGCAGAATCTCAAAAGCTGGCAAGGTCTTGCCTTCCAATACTTCCAAAAAGGCACCGCCGCCAGTGGAGATATAACCAATCTTGTCCTCGATGCCGTACTTGGCAATGGCGGCCAAGGTATCACCGCCACCGGCAATGCTGAAGGCGGGCGACTGGGCAATGGCCTGGGCCAGGGTTTCGGTGCCATGCGCAAACGCATCGAACTCGAACACGCCCACCGGGCCGTTCCAGACGATGGTGCCGGCCTTCTTGAGCTGCTCGGCCAGGCGGGCGGCCGTCTCGGGGCCGATATCGAGGATCAGGTCGTCATCGGCCACGTCGGTGGCGCGCTTGATGGTCGCCTCGGCGTCGGCCGCAAAGGTCTTGGCCACCACCACATCGGTCGGAATCGGCACATCGGCGCCGCGTGCGGCCATGGCATCGATCACGGCCTTGGCGTCACCCACCAGGTCGGCCTCGGCCAGCGACTTGCCGATGTTCAGGCCTGCCGCCAGCATGAAGGTGTTGGCAATGCCGCCGCCGACGATCAGCTGGTCTACCTTGCTGGACAGCGCCTGCAGGATGGTCAGCTTGGTCGAGACCTTGGAGCCCGCGACAATGGCGACCAGCGGACGCGCCGGCGCGGCCAGCGCCTTGGTGATGGCATCGATCTCGGCCGACAGCAGCGGGCCGGCGCAGGCGATCTTGGCGTACTCGGCGATGCCGTAGGTCGTGCCTTCGGCGCGGTGGGCCGTGCCAAAGGCGTCGTTCACATAGATGTCGCACAGCTGGGCGAGCTTTTGCGCCAGCGCCGGCAGGTTCTTCTTCTCGCCGACATTGCTGCGGCAGTTCTCCAGCATCACGACCTGGCCGGGGGCCACGGTGACACCGTCAACCCAGTCCGCGATCAGCGGCACCTCGCGGCCCAGCAGCTGCGCCAGACGTTGCGCCACCGGGGCGAGCGAGTCCTCGGGCTGGAACGCGCCCTCGGTGGGGCGGCCCAGGTGGCTGGTCACCATCACGGCGGCGCCAGCCTTGAGCGCCATCTCGATCGCAGGCACCGACGCACGCACGCGCGTGTCTTCGGTGATCTCGCCGGCATCGTTGAGCGGCACATTCAGATCGGAGCGGATAAAAACGCGTTGGCCTTGCACCTTGCCTTGGGCACACAGGTCGGAGAAACGAAGGATGTTCATGGGAATGGCTACCAAAGAGTCTAGAAACTGGGGCGCGCGCCATGCAAGGGCCTGCGCATGGCCGCCATTGTAGAGGCCTGCCCAGCCCGGCCCAAGCAGCGGGTCGCGCTCGCGTCTCTCCGCCCCGGCTTACCAGCCCAGGCCGATATGCAGCGGCAGGTAGACCGCCATGCCCACCACAATCGTGCCCAGGATGCCGCGCTTTTTGAAGTAATAGATGGTCGCGCAGACCACCGCCGGAATGCGGGCATCGAGCAAGGTGTCGGTCAGCTCGCCCTTGACCATCAACAGCTCGGGCGCAATGACGGCCATCAACGCGGCCAGCGGCGCGTATTTGAGGCCGCGCTTGAGCCAGTCGGGCAAGGGCAGCTCGTTCTTCGGGATCATGAAGAACGCGCGGGTGACCACGGTGATGACGGTCAGGCCCACGATGGCGGTGAGCTGGTAGAGCAGATCCCAGTCGTCCTGGCTCATCGCACATGCTCCTCACGCACGGGCACCGCCGTGGTGCCATCGTCGGGCTGCTCGGGCCCGGGCGATGGCAGCGGTTTGTTCTTGGCCACCACCACGATCTTGGGCTTGCGCCCGCGCTGGTCCACCGCCTCGACCAGGAGGCCGATGGTGACCGCGCAGGCAATCGCCACCAGGATATTGAGCTTGAGCGGAATGCCATAAGCCGCAATCGCCGCCGTGGCCGCCACCAGCGCCGCGACCTTGGTGGCGCGGTCGATCAGCATCGAATAGAGCACACCCAGCAGCGCCAGCACGCCGGCAAAGCCCAGGCCCCATTCCAGCGGTACCACGTTGGCCAGCAAGATGCCGGCAATCGAGAAGCCCTGCCAGGTCACAAAGTTCAGCGACGAGGCGCCCCAGAAGTAGTAGACCTGCTGGGGCTTGGCCACCGGCGCGGTGTAGCGGCGCATGAAGGCCACAAAGATCACATCACCGCTGAAGTAACCAATGCAGAGCCGGTGCCACAGCGGCAGGTGCGCAAAATAGCTGCGCCACATGCTCGACAGAATGACAAAGCGCAGGTTCACGCAGGCGGCGGTGAACCAGACCACCCACATCGGCGAGCCCATCGCCATCAGCGGCAGCACCGCCAGTTGGGCGCTGCCGGCATAGACCACCAGCGACATGAAGATGGCTATGGGGGCGGAGATTCCCGCCTTGACCATGGCCACACCGGTGACCAGCGCCCAGGCGGCAATGCCCACGGCCGTGCCCGACATGTCGACCACGCCGGCACGGAAACTGGGGTGGTCGATGGCGCGGCGCCGGTGGTGCAGGCTCATGGAGCCGCCACGGAGAGCCTGTCGTCACCCAGCACCTGGCCGGGCTGCAGCGCATGGCCGCGCAGAAAATCGGCCGACTGCAGCCGCTTGCCACCGGGCCGCTGCAGCGCGCTGATGCGCAAGGCACCCTCGCCGCAGGCCACCACAATGCCCTGGCCGTCGGCCGCCAGCACCTGGCCGGGAACGGCACCGGCGGGCGAATGCCGCTCGGGCTGCGCTGCCCAAATCTTGACCACCTCCTCGCCCATGCGGGTCGAGGCGGCCGGGAAGGGATTGAAGGCGCGCACGCGCCGATCGATCTGTAAGGCGCTCTGCGCCCAGTCGATGGTGCTTTCGGCCTTCTCGATCTTGTGCGCGTAGGTGATGCCTTCTGCCGGCTGCGGCGCGCGCTGCAAACGGCCCTCGGCGCTCAAGGCCAGTGCCTGCACCAGCATGCGCCCGCCCATCTCGGCCAGCTTGTCGTGCAGGCTGGCGGTGGTGTCATCGGCGGCAATGTCCAGCGCTTCGACCAGGCACATATCACCGGTATCGAGGCCCGCGTCCATCTGCATGATGGTCACGCCGGTCTGGGCATCGCCCGCCTCGATCGCGCGGTGGATGGGCGCGGCGCCGCGCCAGCGCGGCAGCAGGCTGGCGTGGATGTTGAGGCAGCCCTTGGCAGGCAAGTCCAGCACCCATTGCGGCAGGATCAAACCGTAGGCGGCGACGACCATCACATCGGGCTGGGCCGCCAGCAGCGCCGCGCGTGCGACAGCCGCTTCTTGCGGGTATTTGCCATCGAGCCGAAGGCTGAGCGGCTGGCTGACTGCAATGCCGTGCGCCAGCGCGCATTGCTTGACCGGAGAGGCCTGCAGCTTCATGCCCCGGCCGGCGGGCCGGTCCGGCTGGGTCAGCACCAGCGGCACTTCGTGACCGGCGGCCAGCAACTGCTCGAGAGCCACACGGGCAAATTCCGGCGTGCCGGCAAAAACTACTTTCATGTCTTTTTTTAGGTAAGAGGCCAGTTGCGATCGGGCCACGCAGACCGGCCGTCAATCGCGCTGGCGGGGCTCGGGCAAAGGCTCATCCATGAACATCAGCTTTTGCACCACACCTTGCGGATCGATGTGCACATGCGCGAATCGCTTGATGCCATTGTCCCAGAATCGGTAGGTCCAGACCTGTCCCTTGAAGCTCCAGACCCGGGTGATTTCCATCGGCGGGCCAAAATCCTGCATCAGCTGCTGCTCGCTGAACTGGCCCAGCGGGATGGCGCCGAAGTTCTCGGCCGTCAGCACTTGGGTGGTGGTCTGCAATTGGCCATCGGCGCCAAAGCGCAGCTGGTAGGCCTCGCGCCCCATCGGCTGGGTGGTGTAGAGCCAGCGCTCCGCTCCGCCCTCGAGCTTTTTGACGGTCGTAGCAGGGCCGAGCTTGCTCAGCACTTCCTGCTGCGGGGTGCCGGGCTTGAACTGGGTGGGGTAGGCGCAGCCCGCCAGGGCGGCGCACAGCGCGAGCAGCACCATCGCGCCCCACGCGCTGCCAGGCAGCCAGCTCCGTGAAGATCGCGCCGTGCCCATGTCAGCCCTTGGCGTCGGCCAGCTCGCGCTTTTGCTGCTTGACCAGCTTGGACTTGATGCGGTTGCGCTTGAGGGGCGAGAGGTACTCGACAAACACCTTGCCCAGCAGGTGGTCCATCTCATGCTGGATGCAGATGGCCAGCAGGCCTTCGGCGTCGATCTCGCGGCTGTTGCCATTCTCGTCGAGTGCCCGGATCTTGACCGCCACCGAGCGCTCGACACCGTCGTAAATGCCGGGCACAGACAGGCAGCCTTCGTCACCCACCTGCTTTTCATCGCTGGCCCAGAGGATTTCCGGGTTGATGATGGCCATGGGCTCATTGCGCTCTTCAGAGACGTCGATCACCACCACGCGCTCGTGCACGTCGATCTGCGTGGCTGCCAGGCCGATACCGCTGGCGTCGTACATAGTGGCCAGCATGTCCTGGACCAAGGTACGGATGCGGTCATCGACCACGGCCACGGGCTTGGCGACCTTGTGCAGACGGGGATCGGGGTAGCAGAGAATCGGGAGGATAGACATAGTTTTCGCTCTTGAATGTCGTTATTTTCGCCACTTTTGCGCTTCAATGCCCAGATGGCTTGCAATAATCATTGATCGATCAAGGGCTTGGCCCGAGAATCAGAGGCAATTACAAACATTGACAGCAGGCCCACTGTGGCCTGCCAGCGACTGAGAGGGAGTCACCCGGCCATGCGAGCATCCACCACGCCCCTGTTCCACCAGCTGCGCAGCAGCGCCATTGCAGTCGCCTGCATGGCCTGCGCCGGCATGAGTGCCTGGGCCGCCACCCCGGCCGCGCAGTTGCCGGTGACCGCGCAGCAACGCAGCACCGCCCAGCAAGTGGCGGCGCAGGGCATCCCCGAGGCCGACCTGGTCGCCAATGCACCCGAGAGCTACGTGGTCAAGCGGGGCGATACGCTCTGGGATATTTCGCGCATCTACCTGCAACAGCCCTGGCGCTGGCCGGCGCTGTGGGGCATGAACCTGCAGTCCATCGCCAACCCGCACCTGATCTACCCCGGCCAGACCCTGTACCTGGAGCGCCGCAATGGCATAGCGCGCCTGGTCACCTCGCGCTCGGGTGAGGACGAAGTCATCCGCATCTCGCCGCGCGTGCGCAGCGAGAGCCTCTCGGGCACCGCGCTGCCCGCCGTCAACCAGCGCCTCATCGAGGCTTTCCTGGTCGAGCCCGAAGTGCTGGCCGCTGGCGAGAGCGAAAAAGCCCCGCGCCTGGTCGGTGCCGCGCAAGAGCGCGCCCTGCTGTCGCCCGGCGACCGCGTCTATGGCCGCTCGGCCGACCAGTCGCTGGAAACGGGCCAGGAGCGCCAGTACTACCGTGTGTTCCGCAATGCCGTGCCGATGGTCGACCCTGAAACCAACGCCGTGCTGGGCTACGAAGCCCAGTACCTGGGCAAGGTGCAGGTGATGGCCGGTGAGCGCAAGGAGACGACGCTCGATGCCAAGGGCCATGCCCACACCGATCCGGTGCCCGCATCGCTGGACATCACGTCGGTGAAGGAAGAAATCCGCATCGGCGACAAGCTGCTGCCGATGCCGCGCGCTACCGTCACCAGCTATGTGCCGCATGCGCCCGATGAGCACCTGCAAGGCAGCGTCGTGTCCATCTACGGCAGCAACAGCGTGGCCTATGCATCGCGCAACAACGTGATCGCCATCAACCGGGGCCAGGCCGACGGTGTCGAGCTCGGCCATGTCTTCCGCCTGATGACGCGCGGCGCGCGCATCAAGGACAAGACCGACAGCGACCAGACCGTCATCAAGCTGCCCAACGAGGCCAATGGCCTGGCCATGGTGTTCCGCACGTTCGACAATGTGTCCTACGCGCTGATTCTGGAAGCCAAGGAAGGCGTGAAGGTAGGCGACTCGCTGATCTCGCCCGACTACCGCCCCTGATACGGGTAACGGGGAAAGTGGCTCTTGCCCATGACCGAACAAGAGCTGCATGACTGGTTGCGCTTGAGCGCCACGCCCGGCCTGGGCAATACCACCATCCGGCGGCTGCTGGCGCGCTTTGGGCTGCCCGCTGACGTGCTGGCCCAGACCAGCGCCGCGTTGGAGAGTTGCATCACGCCCGCGCAAGCCCGGGCGCTGCACCACCCCAGCCCCGAGCTGCAAGCGCTGCAGGCGGCCACCTGGGCCTGGCTGACCAGCGCGCCCGCCCCTTTGCAGCGCCATGTGCTGACCCTGGGCGACGCCGATTACCCGGCGTCCTTGCTCGAAACCGCAGACCCGCCAGTGCTGCTCTACATCACCGGCCATGCCCGCTGGTTTGGCGCCCAAGGCCTGGCCTGGCCGCACCGGGCGCTGGCCGTGGTCGGCAGCCGCAATCCCACGCCCCAGGGTGCGCTCCATGCCCGCGCTTTTGCGCAGACCCTCGCGCGCCAGGGCGTGACCGTCGTCTCCGGCCTGGCGCTGGGCATCGATGCCGCCGCCCATGCCGGCGCGCTGGAGGCCGCAACAGATACGCAGCCCGCCACCATCGCCGTGATCGGCACCGGCATCGACCGGGTCTACCCCCGGGCCAACCACCCGCTGGCCGCGCAGATTGCCGAGCAGGGCTGGATCGTCAGCGAATACCACCTGGGCACGCCCCCGCTGGCGCAGAACTTTCCCAAACGCAACCGGCTGATCGCCGGCCTGGCCAGTGGCACCTTGGTAGTCGAGGCGGCGACCGCCTCCGGCTCCCTGGTCACCGCCCGGCTGGCCAGCGAGCAGGGGCGCGAGGTCTTCGCCATCCCCGGCTCCATCCATGCGCCGCAAAGCAAAGGCTGCCATGCGCTGATCCGCCAGGGCGCCAAGCTGGTGGAATCGGTGGAAGATATTCTGGAAGAGCTGCCGGCGCTGGGCGGTGCAGCCGCGCGGGCGCCAGCTGCAGAACCCGCCCCAGGGGCTACGCCTGGCGTAGCCGCCAGCAACGATCAGCATGAAGACCAGGGTTTGCTGCAGGCGCTGGGCTTTGACCCGGTCGATCTGGACAGTCTGTGCAGCCGCACCGGCATCGATATCGCCAGCCTGCAGATCCAGCTGCTGGAGCTCGAACTCCAAGGCCAGGTGGCGCGCCTGCCCGGCGGCTTGTTCCAGCGCCTGGCGGCAGGCTAGATCCAGCAGTTACTGCAGAAGCCGCTCGGGGTTGGCCTCGATCTTGGCCAGCGCATCGCGGGCTGCGCGGGCGGTGATGCCTTCGGCATCGCGCGGCAGCAGCAGGCCCGCCTGCAGGTAGTGGCCCATGCGCCGCATCTGGAAGAGAAAGCAGGAGCCACTCAGCGCCGCAAACAGATGCAGCTGCTTGTGCTGGCTGTGCCAGACATACTGCACCTGCAGCGGGCTGGCATTGTGGTCCAGCAGGAACCAGTTGCCCAGCGACAGGTTCTTCGCCCACTCCAGCACCTCGGGCTGCACCAGCGCACCATCATCGGCAATCACCTGGATGCTGCTGGTGTCGATGCCCAGCATCAGCTCGATGCTCTCGGCGCTGAGCGGGTACTCCTCGGTCACCACCTCGTCGAGGGCATCCTCCAGATGCGCCAGGCGCTCTGCCAGCGCAATGATGCGCTCCTGCGGGATCTCATTGGTCTTGGCCAGAAAGGCCTCGGCCACGATGTCCATCAGGCTCTTGATCATCTCGTCCTGGCGCTCGCCAACGATATTGGACAGCGTCAAACCCTGGCGCAGCACGGTTTGCAACAGCGGCAGCTGGCGGATCACCTTGGCACGCTCTTCCTTGCTGGGCTTGGCCGACGCCGACCAGACCAGGTCCAGCGCGGCTTTCTTGAATTTTTGCGTGTTCTCGTGCTCGGCGCCAAAGCGGATGGCCGACATGGCCAGCACATCGGACCACTGCTTGAACAGGAACTCGCGCACATCGCTGTCCACCGGCATCTCCAGCAGCATGTCGCGCAGCTGGATCGTGTACTGGATGGCCAGCGTTTCCTTTTGCTCGATCTGCTGGGCCAGGCTCACCAGCTCGCGCGCGGTGGCGGTCTGGCCGGTCAGGTTCTTTTCGAGGAATTTCTGGAATTCCTTGAGCACCAGCTGGAACACGCGGCTGCCGGTGTCGGGGTACTGCTCAATGACCTGCACCACCCGCTTGACCTCGGCTTCCAAGCTGGTGCCATTGAGCGCAGCGGCCTCAAAGCCCAGCACGCAGGCCCCCATGCGGTCGATCAGCTGGCGCGCGGGGTGCTCGGTGTCATTGAAGAAGGCCGGCTCGGCCAGCGCCACGCGCAGCACCGGCACCTGCAGCCGCGCAAACCAGATGCGGATACCGGCCGGAATGCGGTCTTCGTTCAGGATGCTTTGGAACATCAAGGCGATGATCTCGATGATCGCCTTTTCCTCGTCGGACGAGGCCACGCTCTTGAGCGCCGAGGATTGCTGGCGCACCGCCAGCGCCACCGGCGCCACCACCTGTCCGGGGTCAAAATCGTCATCAGCCGGCGCGGTATGGAACCAGGCCGACTGGATCGCCGTGGGCGGCGAGACCAGCGCATGCTGCAGCGCCGGCGAGATCACATAGCCGCCCGCGTCTCCCAGCGAGGCGCGCACCGAGGTCGGCCCGCCATTGGAGCGGCCACCGGCGACGTTGTGCAAAAAGCCCCGCAGCTGCGCCAGCACACCCTGGCTCTTCTGGCGGGCTGCGCCCATCGCCACCCATCCGGGGGCAGCGGCGCCGCCAGCAGGCATCAGGCCCGAAGGCATGCTGGCCGCGCCTGCGGTCCCTTGCGCTGCGGCCATGCCGCCCGCCTGGTGGGTGGCAGCAGCCACAGCAGCGGCTGCTGCAGAGGCGGTGGCGGCCGGCGCATGGCGCTCGCTTTCAGTGCGTTTGATGCGGTAGCTGCGCAGTTCATCTTCGGTGGCCGCGCCTTGCTCGTCAAAAAAGCGCCGCACGGCCGTGTAGCCGCTGATGCCCAGCGGCGCCAGCGCTTCGAGCATCGGCGTCCAGAGCAGGTCCAGCGTCTTGCGGCTGAGGCCAGCCGCTTCCCAGGCTTCGATCAGCCGCAGGCACCAGGTCTCGGGGCGCAGCGCATCGGCCGGGCCCAGCTCCTGGTCTTCCAGAAACTGGGTCACGCGGCGCACGCTGTCCAGCTCCATTGCGACCAGCTCCAGCAGCTGGGCTGCCAGGCGCGATGCGATGATGCGGCCTTCGATGGCCTCGTTGCTGACCAGCTCGAAGCTGGTGATGGTGGGAGGCGCTGCCACCGGCTCGGGGGCCGGCTCGCCCGCCAGCAGGCTTTGGCGCAGCAGCTTGTTGGCGCTGTCCAGCCAGGCTTGCTGGCGGCTGTCAAACTCGGCAATGGCGGCCGACAGCGCGACATGCGAGCGGGCGGGATCGGTACTGGGCCGCGCCATGATCTGGAGCAGCTCGGCGCGCAGGCGCGCTGCCACCCCGGGCAGACCCGCGCACAAGCCCCCGACAAATCTCAGCCGCGCTTCACGGGCGAGCTTTTTTTGCCAGGTGCGATGGTGCGAGGGTGCAACAGCCACAGAAATCCCATCCCTTATCGGTCTGCTTTATACCGTAGCCCCGGCATTGGGGTCGTTCGGGTCCAGGTCCTTTTGGCTGACCTTGACCAGGTCTTCGCGCTTGACGCCCAGCCACATGGCGATGGCCGCAGCAACGAACACCGACGAGTAGATACCAAAAAGAATACCAATGGTCAGCGCCAACGCAAAGTAATGCAAGCTGGCACCGCCAAAAAGAAACATCGACAGCACCATCGCTTCGGTGGAAGCGTGGGTGATGATGGTCCGGCTCATCGTCGAGGTGATGGCGTGGTCGATCACTTCGGGCGTGCTGAGCTTGCGGAACTTGCGGAATGCCTCGCGGATCCGGTCAAAGATCACCACCGACTCATTGACCGAGTAGCCCAGCACCGCCAGCACACCGGCGAGCACGGCCAGTGAGAACTCCCACTGGAAGAAAGCGAAAAAGCCCAGGATGATCACCACGTCATGCAAGTTGGCGATGGCTGCGGCCACACCGAACTTCCACTCAAAGCGCATCGCCAGGTAGATCACGATACCCAGCACCACGGCGCCCAGCGCCATCAGGCCGCCGTGCACCAGCTCCTCACCGACCGAGGGGCCGACGAACTCGCTGCGCAGCAAGGTCACCCCTGGGTCTGCGGCCTTGAGCGCGCCCATGACCTTCTCGCCTTGCTGGGCGGTGGTCACGCCTTTCTCGATCGGCAGGCGGATCATCACGCGGTCGGCGCTGCCCACGTTCTGCACCAGGATATCCTGGTAGCCGAGCGAGGCGACCTGTTCGCGGATCTTGCCCACGTCGGCAGGCTGCTCGTAGGCCACCTGCATGACAGTACCGCCGGTGAACTCCACCGACAGGTGCAGGCCACGGGTGGTCAGGAAGAACACCGCCAGCACAAAGGTGATCACCGAAATCGCGTTGAGCACCAACGCGTATTTCATGAAAGGGATGTCTTTTTTGATACGGAAGAATTCCATGGTCTTCCTCCTTAACGTTTAGCAGATGCCACGGAGCGGTGGTCTTCGCCCTCGGGCTTCCAGACCTGACCGATCGACACGCTCTTGAGTTTCTTGCGGCGGCCATACCAGAGGTTGACCAGGCCACGCGAGAAGAACACGGCCGAGAACATGCTGGTCAGAATGCCGATGCAGTGCACCACGGCAAAACCGCGCACCGGGCCCGAGCCAAAGGCCAGCAGCGCCAGGCCCACGATCAAGGTGGTGACGTTGGAGTCCAAGATGGTATGCCAGGCATGTTCATAACCGGCATGGATCGCCGCCTGCGGCGACGCACCGGCGCGCAATTCCTCGCGCACCCGCTCATTGATCAGCACGTTCGAGTCAATGGCCACACCAATGGCCAGCGCCATGGCGGCAATGCCCGGCAGGGTCAGGGTGGCCTGCAGCATCGACAGGATGGCCAGCAGCAGCAAGACGTTCACGCCCAGCGCAATGGTCGAGACCACGCCAAAGATCATGTAGTAGATGCACATGAAAACGGCGATCGCGATGAAGCCGCCCACAATGCTCTTGATACCGGCTTCCACGTTCTCTTTGCCCATGCTGGGGCCGATCGTGTATTCCTCGATGATTTCCATCGGCGCGGCCAGCGAGCCGGCGCGCAGCAGCAGCGAGGTATCGCTGGCTTCCTTGGTGCTCATGCTGCCCGAGATCTGCACGCGGCCGCCACCGATTTCGGAGCGGATCACAGGGGCAGTCACCACTTGGCCCTTGCCCTTTTCAAACAGCAGGATGGCCATGCGCTTGCCAATGTTCTCTCGCGTGACGTCCTTGAAGATATTCGCGCCCTTGCCGTCCAGCGTCAGGTTCACGGTCGCTTCATGCGTCTGGCTGTCAAAGCCGGGTTGGGCGTCGTTCAGGTTCTCGCCGGTCAGGATGACCTGCTTTTTCACGACAATCGACTGGCCATGCGGGTCGCTGTACTTTTCAGAGCCAAAAGGCACGGGTCCGGTGCCCATTTCGGCAGCGCGTGCGTCCGAGCTGTCGTCGACCATGCGCACTTCCAGGGTCGCAGTACGGCCCAGGATGTCCTTGGCCTGTGCGGGATCCTGCACACCAGGCAGCTGCACGACGATGCGGTCGGAGCCTTGCTGCTGGATCACCGGCTCGGCCACGCCCAGCTCATTGATCCGGTTGTGCAAGGTCGTGATGTTCTGCTTGAGCGCTTGCTCTTGCACGCTGCGCAGCGATTCAGGCTTGATGTTGGCGCGCACCACATAGGCGCCACCCGTGCTGACCACGTTGGCCTGCAGGTCGGGCATGGTGTCCACAATCAGGTTGCGCACCGTCGTGGCGGTGGCCTCGTCTTGCAGGCGCACTTCGAGCGACTGGCCTTCGCGGTTCACACCGCCGTGGCGAATCTTCTTGTCGCGCAGCGCCAGACGCACATCGCTGGTCAGCGCTTCGGTGCGCTTGGTCAGCGCTGCCTGCATGTCCACCTGCAAGGTGAAGTGCACACCACCGCGCAAGTCCAGACCCAGGTACATGGGCTTGGCATGCAAGGCGGTGAGCCAGGCGGGCGAGCGGGAGATCAGATTCAGCGCCACCACATAGGAGGGGTCGCTGGTGTCGGGGATCAGCACGCGCTCGAGCACGCCCTTGGCCTTGAGCTGCTCGTCTTCCTTGTCGAAGCGGGCACGGATCGAGCCGTTTTCCAGCGCGATGCTCAGCGGCTTGACGTCGGCATCGGCCAGCGCCGTCTCCACGCGCTGCTGCAATGCAGAATCGACCGTGACAGTCGCCTTGACCGAGGCGACCTGGACAGCAGGCGCCTCACCAAAAAAGTTGGGCAGGGTGTAAACAACCCCTACCAGAAGCGCGATCACAATGATCGCGTACTTCCAGACCGGATAACGGTTCATGATCGCGCTCTTACCTTACGCAAAATAGAAGGCGCAGCCATGCTGCGCCAATTGCTGTTTCAACAGTGGATTACTTCAGCGTACCCTTGGGCAGCACCTGCACCACAGCACCACGCTGCAGTTGCACGACGACGCCCTGGGCCAACTCTACTTGCAGGAACTGTTCGTCCAGGCCCACCACGCGGCCCACCAGGCCACCGTTGGTCGCCACTTCGTCGCCCTTGACCAGCGCGTCGATCATCGCACGGGCTTCCTTTTGGCGCTTCATCTGAGGACGGATCATCAGGAAATACAGCACCACAAACATCAGCACCAAAGGCAGCATGCTGGTGAGGGTGGAGGTCATGCCGCCGGAGGCAGCAGCAGCCGGTGCGGTCTGGGCAAAAGCAGAAGAGATAAACAAATGAAGCTCCCAACGTGGATGCAGGCCTTGCCTGGATGACCAAAACCAAGGCCCAAAGAGAAGCATTGTATGCGTGCCCCTCTGCGAACACCCAGGCAATACCTTGGATGCCTCTGGTTTTTCCGGTTGTTTTCATGGAATTAAGCAGCTTTCATGCCAGCGTATTGGTAGAAGCCACTATGGCCCATGCAGCCGCAGAGGTGGTATTTGCGCGCAGAAATGCGGAAACAGCGCGGCATGAACTGCCCAATGTGACAAATTTGTCACACCATCGGGCCGCGCAGCCTGACAAAAAAGCCGCCAGGCACGGTATCCTGGCGGCTTGGTCGGCATGGCCTGCAGAGGCTGATGGCCAATAGCTTTACACCCGAGCCGGTTCTGGCTTGGCGGCCACCGGCGCATTGCCAGCATCCGCTGGGGCACGCCAGCGCGCCATCAGCTGCTGCCATTTGGCACGGGCCGCAGCCAGGTGGCGTTCCTTGACATGGCCATAACCACGGATGTCTTCAGGAATGCTGGCGATTTCCACCGCCAGCGCCAGGCGCTCGGCGCTCAGTCCCTGCAGCAGCTCCTCGATGCAGGCACGGTACTCCTGGATCAGCGCGCGCTCGGTGCGGCGCTCTTCGGTGCGGCCAAAGATATCAAGCGCGCCACCGCGCAGGCCCTTGAGCCCTGCCAGCACGCCAAAAGCCTTGCGCATCCAGCCGCCATAGGCCTTCTTGACCAGCTCGCCCTTATCGTTGCGCTTGGCCGTGGTGGGCGGCGCCAGGTGGTGCACGATCTTGTAATCACCCTCGAACATGCTGGCAATCTTCTCGCTGAACTCAGCCGTGGTGTGCAGACGCGCCACCTCGTACTCGTCCTTGTAGGCCATCAGTTTGAACAGATAGCGCGCCACCGCCTGCGACAGGCGCGTGCTGCTGCCCAATGTCGCCTCGGCCGCTTGCACCTGGTTCACAAAGGCCTGGTAGTCGGCGGCGTAGGCGCTGTCCTGGTAGTCGGTGAGGAAGGCCACGCGCTTGGCCACCAGCTCTTGCAAGGATGGCTTTTTCACCAACTGGATGACCTGCTGGGCGGCAAACATGGCCTGAACCTGGGTCAGGTTGGCGGCGCATTGGCGGCCCCACTCAAACGCGGCCTTGTTGTTGTCCACCTGCACACCGTTCAGTTCCATCGCCCGCATCAGTGCGGCATGGGACAGCGGCACCCGGCCCTTTTGCCAGGCGTAACCCAGGATCAGCGGGTTGGTGTAGATGCTGTCGCCCAGCGCCTGGGTGGCAATGTGCTCGGCATCGAACATGCCCACACCCTCTTGGCCGACTGCGGCCAGGATCGCCGATTCGCAACCGGCCTCGGGGAACTGCCAGTTGGGGTTGTGCACAAAGGCTGCCGTGGGCGCGCCATGGGTGTTGAGCGCCACAAAGGTGCGGCCCTGCTGCATAGCCGCCAAGGTGGTCTTGTTGGCCGCGACGATGGGGTCGCAGCCAATGATGAGGTCGGCCTTGGCCGTGTCCACCTTGGTGGTGTAGATGGCATCAGGTGAATTGGCGATCTGGATATGGCTCCAGGTCGAGCCGCCCTTTTGCGCCAGACCTGCCGCATCCTGCGTGACCACGCCCTTGCCTTCCAGGTGCGCAGCCATGCCCAGCAGCGAGCCGATCGTGATCACGCCGGTGCCGCCGACACCGGCCACCACAATGCCCCAAGCCTGCGTGGCCACAGGCAGCACCGGATCGGGCAAGGCGGGCAGCTTGGCCATATCGCCCTTTTTCTCCTTCTTGGCTTTTTTGAGCTGGCCGCCTTCGATGGTGACAAAGCTCGGGCAAAAGCCTTTGACGCAGGAGAAATCCTTGTTGCAGGTGCTTTGGTTAATCTTGCGCTTGCGGCCAAAATCGGTCTCCACCGGCTCGACCGACAGGCAGTTGGACTGCACCGAGCAGTCACCGCAGCCCTCACACACCGCCTCGTTGATGATGACGGTCTTGGCCGGCGTGGCCAGCGTGCCGCGTTTGCGGCGGCGGCGCTTTTCGGTTGCGCAGGTCTGGTCATAGATGATGGCCGTCGTGCCCTTGAGCTCGCGGAACTCGCGCTGGATGCGGTCGAGCTCGTCGCGGTGGTGCACGGTCACGCCAGCACCCAGCTGCACGCCTTGGTATTTTTCCGGCTCGTCGGTCACGATGACCAGCTTCTTGACCCCTTCGGACAACAGGCTGGTCATGATCTGCAGCACCGAGTGGCCCTCGGGCCGTTCGCCCACGCGCTGGCCACCGGTCATCGCCACGGCATCGTTGTAGAGCACCTTGTAGGTGATGTTCACACCCGAGGCAATGCTCTGGCGGATGGCCAGCAGTCCGCTGTGGAAGTAGGTGCCGTCACCCAGGTTCGAGAAGATATGCTGGTCGGTGGTGAACGGCGCCTGGCCGACCCAGGTCACACCTTCGCCGCCCATCTGCGTGAAGGTGCTGGTGTTGCGGTCGGGCATCCAGTTGACCATGTAATGGCAGCCAATGCCGGCTACGGCGCGGCTGCCTTCGGGCACGCGGGTGCTGGTGTTGTGCGGGCAGCCGCTGCAAAACCAGGGCAGGCGGTCGACCGACTCTTGCCCGCTGTCCTTCAGGCCCTGCTCGCGCGCGGCAATCACCTGCAGCCGCGCATCCATGCGGCGCACGATGTCATCGGGCACGCCCAGCTTTTTCAGGCGCTTGGCCAGCGCCTGCGCAATCAGCGCCGGGGTCAGGTCGGCCTTGGGGCGCAGCAGCCAGTGCTCGCTGGGGTTGGGCACCGACCACTCGCCGCCCGAGTGGTCGCCATCGGTCTCATCAAACTTGCCCAGCACGTGGGGGCGCACATCCGAGCGCCAGTTGTACAGCTCTTCCTTGAGCTGGTACTCGATCATCTGGCGCTTTTCCTCGACCACCAAAATCTCCTGCAGGCCCATCGCAAAGTCGCGTGTGATCGAGGCCTCGAGCGGCCAGACCACGTTGACCTTGTGCAGGCGGATGCCCAGCTGGCGGCAGGTGTCGTCGTCGAGACCCAGGTCGATCAGCGCCTGGCGCGTGTCATTGAAGGCCTTGCCGCTGGCGATGATGCCAAAGCGATCGTTGGGGGTGGAGATGACGTTGTAGTTGAGCTTGTTGGCGCGGATATAGGCCAGCGCCGCATACCACTTGTAGTCCATCAGGCGCGCTTCCTGCTCCAGCGGCGCATCGGGCCAGCGGATGTGCAGGCCGCCGGGCGGCATCACAAAGTCATCGGGGGTGATGATGTTGACGCGGTCCGGGTCCACCGAGACGCTGGCCGACGACTCCACGATCTCCTGGATCGTCTTCATGCCCGACCAGACGCCGGAGAAACGGCTCAGCGCAAACGCGTGCAGGCCCATGTCCAGGATGTCCTGCACGCTGGAGGGAAAGAACACCGGCGAGCCCACCGCCTTGAAGATGTGGTCGCTCTGGTGCGCCGCCGTCGAGGATTTGCTGATGTGGTCATCGCCCGCCAGCGCAATCACGCCGCCGTGCTTGGCCGTGCCCGCCATGTTGGCGTGCTTGAACACGTCCACGCTGCGGTCCACGCCCGGGCCCTTGCCGTACCAGATGCCAAAGACACCGTCGAACTTCTTGCTCTGCGGGTACAGGTCGAGCTGCTGCGTGCCCCAGACGGCGGTGGCGCCCAGCTCTTCGTTGACGCCAGGCTGGAACTCGATGTGGTTTTCCTTGAGGTGCTTTTTGGCCGCCCACAGCGCCTGGTCGTAGCCGCCCAGGGGCGAACCCCGGTAGCCGCTGATAAAGCCTGCGGTGTTGAGGCCCTGCAAGGCATCGCGCTGGCGCTGCAGCATCGGCAGGCGAACAAGGGCTTGCACCCCGCTCATGAATGCACGGCCGTGTGCCAATGCGTATTTGTCGTCGAGCGTGACGGTTTCCAGCGCCTTGCGAACGGACTCGGGCAGTGAAGCGTTCATCACACACCTCCTTGGCAAACAGGCTCGACGCCAAATACGCCACGTGCGGCTGCGCCGCCCGCTGCGTTTTTGTGTTGCAACCCGCGTTGCAGGTTGTCATCGAGCGTGACGGTTTCCAGCGCTTTGCGAACAGACTCGGGCAGTGAAGCGTTCATCACACACCTCCTTGGCAAACAGGCTCGACGCCAAATTCGCCACGTGCGGCTGCGCCGCCCGCTGCATATTTGTGTTGCAACCTGCGCTGCAGGTTGTCATCAAGCGTGACCGTCTCCAGCGCTTTGCGGACGGACTCGGGGAGTGAGGCATTCATCGTCTTGTCTCCTGGGGAGAGCACCCGGTGGCCGCTTGTGGCAGGTCCGGGATTGTGGGGCGTTATAAGAATCTGGCACCCGCAGATACCAGCAATGCATCCGGGGGCCAGCGGGCACGGCAAAACACCAGGCCCTTCATCGCTGCAGTGTATGACGGGCAGCAAGAATAAAGTATTCTTTTCCTTGCCGGGGTTTACCTAGTATTTGAAAGAATCTTGCTCAATAATGGCAATAAATGAACCAAATTGACAAATTCGACTGGGCCATCCTCTACGAGCTGCAAAAAAACGCCCGTTTGACGAATGCCGAACTGGCCCAGCGCGTGGGCCTGTCGGCCGCGCCCTGCTGGCGCCGGGTGCGTGCGCTTGAGGAGGCCGGCTACATCACCGGCTACCACGCGACCTTGGACCGCCACAAGCTCGGTCTGGGCGTGCTGGCCTTTGTGCGCGTCGATGCCGCGCAGAACACCGCCGATATCACCTTGCGCATGGAGGAATCGATCCGCCTGCTGCCCGAGGTCACGTCGTGCCACTACATCAGTGGCGCGGGTACGTTTGAGCTGCAGGTGGTCGCCAAGGACCTGGAGAGTTTTTCCAGCTTTATCCGCAATGTGCTGCTGCACCTGCCCAATGTGAAAGATGTGCACACCACCTTTTCGCTCGGCGAGGTCAAATCCAGCAGCGCCTTGCCGCTGCCGATGACGGCCAACCCCAAGGGCGCGCCTTCGCGTTGACCGCAGCGGGCACCGCAACAACGCCATGCAAAAGGCCAGCCTCGCAGCTGGCCTTGGTGGCTCCAACCCAGCGCCTCAGCGCTTGGCCACGCCCCGGGGCCACAGCACCCACAGGCGCAGCGGCTGCTTGACCCGGCCGGCGAAATCACCCGCCTCATGGCCCCAGCCGGCAAAGTAGTCGGCGCGCACGGCGCCCAGGATGGCACTGCCCGTGTCCTGCGCCATCACCAGGCGGTTGAGCTGCACGGTAGGGCCGGTGGACGACAGCCACACAGGGGTGCCGTAGGGGATGCTACCCCGGTCCACCGCAATCGAGCGGCCAGGGGTCAGCGGCACACCCTGGGCACCATTGGGGCCAAACTCGGCATCGAGCGGCGACAGCGGCTCTTCCTTGAAGAACACATAGCGCGGGTTGCTCCAGAGCAGCTCGTTGACACGGGTTGGGTTCGCGGCAATCCAGGCCTTGATGCCCGGCCAGGTGGCATCGCGCACCAGGCCCTGGTCGAGCAGCCACTTGCCAATGCTCTTGTACGGGTGGTCATTGGTGGCGGCATAGGCCACACGGATCAGGCGCACCGAGCCATCGGCCTCCTGGATGCGCACCCGGCCCGAGCCCTGGATGTGCAGCACCATCGCATCGACCGGGTCGTTGACCCAGGCAATCACCTTGTCCTGCAGCTCGGCCTGCACCTGCGGCAGGGTCTCGATCTGCTGGCGGCTGAACCAGGGCTTGCGCGTACCCAGCGTGGCTGGCGACCGGTACAGCGGGATCGAATAGCCATTGCCCGGCTGGCGCGTGCCATCGAGCATGGGCTCGAAATAGCTTGTCAGCATGCCATCGGGGTTGCCATCGAGCGATTCGACGCGGTAGGGCTGAAAGCGCGACACCATCCAGGCGCGCTGCTCTTCGGTCGAGGCCAGGCTCATGCGCCGCACCTCGGAGCAAAACTGCGCAAACGGCGCGGGCGGGCGGCTGCAGCTTTTGATCCAGGCGTTCCAGGCATCGGCCAGGTTGTCCTGCTCCAGGCCGGGCACCGACGACCAGTGCACCGGCACCCAGCGGCTCTTGGCCTGCTGGATCGCCGGGGGCAGCGGCTCATTGGCATCGGGTGGCAGCACCTCGATGCTGCCCGATACCGGCGGGCGGGTGGTCGGCGAAGACGGCTGGTCCAAAGGGACTTGGCTGGAGCAGGCGGCCAGAATTCCTACAATCGCAGCCATCGACAGCGTACGTAAGGAGCGGGTACCGATGGGACTGATATTGCTGGAAGCGCTATTGGCGTTGGTCATACTGGTGGCGATCGTCTGGTGGACGATGTTTGCCGGTCGCAAAAAAGGGGAAATCGTAAGCAAAGATGAGCAGCCTCCTCGCGACTAGCTTGCGCAAATCGTAGGACATGGCCGCTCATTGCCGTCATTTTTACCATTTTTGAACTTTGTCTCTGGCATTTGGCAGTTCTACTGCCCACAATTTGCATCCACGGCCTGCTCCATTTCCGGATCGGCCCTTGCATCAGAGGAGTTCAAGCATGCGTAAACAAATTCTAGTCTCTGCCGTTGCCAGTCTGGCCATCCTGAGCGGTTGCGCCAACATGTCTGACACCCAACGCCAAACCGCCACCGGCGCCGGCGTGGGCGCACTGGGCGGCGCTGCCGTGGGTGCGATCGCTGGCGGCCATGCAGGCTCGGGCGCGGTGATCGGCGCGGGTATCGGCGCGCTGGGCACCTATATCTGGTCGCAGCACATGCAAAAGCAAAAGCAGGAGATGGAGCAGGCCACCCAGGGCACCGGCGTGGTGGTGACGCAGACGCCGGACAACCAGCTCAAGCTCGATATCCCCAGCGACATCTCGTTCCAGACCAACCGCTCGGACATCCAGGGCAACTTCGCACCGATTCTGGACCGCTTTGCCGAAGGCCTGCGCAACAACCCCAATGCCCAGGTACGCATCATCGGCCACACCGACAGCACCGGCAACGACGGCATCAACGACCCGCTGTCGCTCGCCCGTGCCGAGAGCGCCCGCAACTACCTGACGCAGCGCGGCGTGAACGGCGCGCGCATCCAGGTGCAGGGCATGGGCTCGCGCCAGCCCGTGGCCAGCAATGACACCCCGGCTGGCCGCGCGCACAACCGCCGCGTCGAGATTTATGTCGGTGAAGTGCAGCCAGGCCGTTAACACCTGCCTGTGCGGAATACACAAAGGGCATCAGTTCAAGGACTGGCGCCCTTTTTTGTGGGCCCGCGCTAACGGCAGACTCAGGAAAGATCGCGCAGCAGGTTGGCCAGCTCCACCGCTGATTTGACCTGCATCTTGTCAAACACCCGGGCCCGGTGCACTTCGACCGTGCGCACGCTGATGGTCAGCTCATCGGCAATCAGCTTGTTGGGCAGGCCATCGATCACCAGGCGCATGACGGCCTGCTCGCGGTCCGTCAGCTCGGCCACGCGCTCGCGCACGCCTTGCTGCGAGCGCAGCGTCTCCAGATAGTCGCTCGATGCCTGCAGCGCATGCTCGATACGGTCGACCAGCACGTTGTCGGAAAACGGCTTTTCGCAAAAATCAAAGGCACCGCGCTTGACGGTGGCCACCGCCGTGGGTACATCGGCGTGGCCGGTCAAAAAAATCACTGGCAAGGCGGCAATCACATCCATCTCGACCAAGCGGTCAAACAGCGCCAGGCCACTCATGCCGGGCATGCGCACATCCAGGAGCGCACAGGCCGGGTCCACCTGGGGCGGGCGGCTGCGCAGCATGGCCTCAAAGGCCTCGGCCGAGGCAAAACTCTCGCTGAGCAAGCGGCGCGAGCGCAGCATCCAGGCCAGGGCATCGCGCACCTCGGCATCATCATCGACGATATACACGGTCGCATTCACAAGCGGCTGCATCTCTGAACTTTCAATCGTTGCGCCAGGTTGGCAGGGTAAAACTGAAGATGGTCCCGCGGGGCTGGTTGGGCAGATAGCGCAAGTGGCTGCCATGCTGCTCGACCACAGTGCGGCACAGGCTCAGGCCCAGGCCCATGCCTTCCTCCTTGGTGGTGAAGAAGGGGGTGTAGAGGCGTGCGGCCACCTCCTCGGTGATGCCCTCGCCCACATCGGCCACGACAAACTCCACCCAAGACCGGCCATCGTCGCTGGGCGCCAGCCGCACCAGCATCTGCAGCACCCGGGGGTGCGTGCCGCCATAGTCCATGGCCTGCATGCCATTGCGGCTGAGGTTGAGCAGCACCTGCTCGACCATGGTCCGGTCACAGAAAACGGCGGGCAAGCCCGGCGCGACCTCGGTGGCCACATCGACATAGAGTTTACGCGCCTGCAGCCGCACCAGCGGCAATACCGCGTCCATCAGCTCGGAGGCCTGCAAAAACTCGCGCGACTGGTCGCGCCGGCGCACAAAGCCATGCACGCTCTTGATGACCTTGCCCGCCCGCTCGGCCTGGAAGGCCATGCGCTGCACGGCCATGCGCACATCGGGCAGGTGCTCCTGCACCTCATCGGGCGAGGCGCCATCGGGCAGCAGGTTCATGATGCCCGTCGCATAGCTGGAGATCGCGGCCAGCGGCTGGTTGAGTTCGTGGCTCAGCAGTGAGGCCATCTCGCCCACCGTCGCCAGGCGCGCGGTGGCCTGCAGGCGCTCCTGCGAGGCGCGCGAGAGCTCCTCGACCCGGCGCTGCTCGCTCATGTCGACAAAGGCGCTCATCCATCCGGTATGCAGCCCGGCGGCATTGATCAGCGGGGCCTCGAAAATCAGCACCGGAAAGCGCCGGCCTTCTTTGTGCATGAAGGTCGATTCATAGCCCTCGCGCGGCGGCGGCAAATGGCCTGACAGGCGGATCTGCTGGCGGCGCGCGTATTCGGGCGCCATCTCCGGCGGCCAGTAAGGCGTGGCCTTGCTCGGGTCCAGAATCTCCTCGGCCGAAAAGCCCACCATCTCGCAAAACGCCGGGTTCACATAGGTGACCTTGCCATGCAGGTCGCGCGCGCGCAGCCCTGTCACCAGCGAGTCTTCCATCGCCTTGCGAAAGGCCAGCGCATCACCCAGATCGCGCTCGGCTTTCAGGCGGCGGCGGTTGTCGCGCACCAGCACCACCAGCACGGTGATCAGCGCGATCGACATGCCGGTAACCAGCGCGGTGAGCACATTGGGAAAGACATTGGGCGCCGCATGCCAGCTGTCCACCCGCAGCATCAGCGCCACACCGGGCAGATCGAGCAGCTGGTTGGAGGTGAACACGCGCGTGCCGCGCCGGGGTGTGCTGACAATCGCCAGCCGCGTGCCATCGGTCTCGGTGAAGGACAGCTCATGGTTGCGGCGCAGGCTCTCGTTGACCAGGTCCGACAGCACGTTCTGCAGGATGTAGGTGGCCACCGCAAAGCCGTGCAGCTGGTCACCAGTGATCACCGGCACGCACAGTTCGAGCAGCTCCAGCCCGGTGCCATTGCCCTGCGACAGGAAATAGCTGCCCGCGTACGAGGCCGCGCCGGTGTTGCGGGCGCGCAGGCAGGCGGTATGGCTCTCGGTGTTCATGCCGGTGCGGTCAATGGCCGACCACTGCAGGTTCAAATAAGGCGACTCCTCGCTGGCCTCGATCTGCAGCTGCGGGTTGCGCCATTCGATATGCGCCAGGTCACGCTGGTTGCGCAAGATGGTGGCCGCAGCCGACTGCCAGGCCATCACATCGCTGTCATAGCGCGGCATGCTGCGCAAGCGGTTGACGTTGTCGTTGAACCGGCTGCGGATATCGCTGACGGCATCTTGGGCCTCACGGTCCAGGCGCTGCTGCACTTCAGAGATCTCATAGCGGCCGGCCAGCCAGACCTGGGTAACCAAGGTGCCCGCCACCAGCAGCACCAGCGCCGACCACAGCGACCAACGCCGCCAGCTCTGGTGCCAGCGCTGCGCCAGCGACTGCGCCCAATGCGCCATCAGCATACGCGGTGCTGCAAGGCAGGCAGCTGCTGGCGCCAGCGCTGCAGTTGCGCCCAGTCCAGGTCGGCCAGCACCATGCCGGGCTCGCTCGCCTGCAGCGCCATCACCTCGCCCCAGGGGTTGATGGCCATGCTGTGGCCCCAGGTGCGGCGGCCGTTTTCATGCTGGCCGCCTTGGGCTGCGGCCAGCACATAGGCCAGGTTCTCGACGGCACGCGCGCGCAGCAGCAGCTCCCAGTGCGCCTGGCCTGTGGTGTAGGTAAAGGCGCTGGGCACCAGCATCAACTGGGCGCCCGCCTGCGCATGCAGGCGGTAGAGCTCGGGAAAGCGCAGGTCGTAGCAGATGCTCAGGCCGATGCGCCAGCGGTGGCCATCGTGGCTGGGCAGGTCAAAGTGCACCGGCGCATGGCCAGGCGCGATGACGCGGTGTTCGTCATAGGACTCGCGCTCGTTGGCATAGCAAAACAAATGCATCTTGTCGTAGCGCACCACGCAGTCGCCCTGCAGGTTGTAGACGCAGCTGCTGTTGTAGACATGCGCGGCGTCCGGCCCCTGCAGCGGCACGGTGCCGCCAACGATCCACAGCCCCAGGCTGCGGGCGCTGTCGGCCAGGAACCGCTGCATGGGGCCTTCGCCAAACGGCTCGGCCAGCGCCAGCTTGTCGGTATCGCGCTCGCCCATCAGGCAGAAGTACTCGGGCAGCACCGCCAGCTCCGCTCCAGCGGCTGCCGCCTGCTGCAGCAGCTGCCAGGCCTGCGCGCGGTTGTGCTCCCAGTCTGTGCTGGTCACCATTTGGAGTGCGGCTACTTTCATCGATGCATCCTGCAAGAGAAACTGGCAGCTATTATCCGTAACCGCTGACCGGGCGCGGTGCCTGCGGATATCGAAGGTGACTCAGCGCAGCGTCCGGGCGCTCAATGCGGGGTGCCCACCGCGTTGCTGTCCGCTTCCTGCCTGCGGCCTATGCGCTTGACCTCGGGCTCCGACCAGGAGCCGCTGACCTCGAACTCCTGGGTCACCGCCTGCGTCAACGGCCCCTTGAACAAGGCCTGGGCCAGGAAGGTGCCAATGCCAATGACCGGGTTGATGGCGGTGGTCACCAGCGCCATCGTCGTGGTGTTCAGCTCGGGGATGACAACCACATGTAGGTCCTGCGTTTCATCGCGCAGGTTGGCGCTGCCTTCGAGCAGCACGGCAGCGGTCACGCCCTTCATCTGCATGTTCGTGGTCGAGGCCACGCCATCGCTCACCAGCACATCGCCACGCACAAAGTCAAAGCCAAAGCCTGCGCTGAACACGTCCTTGAAATCCAGGGTCAGCCGGCGCGGCAAGGCCTGCAGGTTGAGGACGCCCAGCAGCTTGGCCGCACCGGGCTCCACCTTCAGAAACTGGCCCTGGCCGACATCGATATGCAGCTTGCCGTCCATGCTGGCGTAGTCCGGGCTCACGGGGCTGCCCGTCCAGCCGATGCGCCCCTGCACCGAGCCCTTGCCCTGGCGCACCACACCGGCCATGCCCAGGCGGCCCAGCAGCGCGCCGGTGTCCTTCAGGTCCAGGCGCATTTCCAGCTCGGTACGGCGCCCGCCGCTGCTGCTGCGCTGGGCACCCCAGTCGCCACTGGCCTGCAGGCTGGCGGCATCGTTCGAGAGCACCATGTTTTTCAGCTGCCACCAGGATTTGTCCGCTTGGCGCTGGTTGACGGCCTGTACCTCCAGGCGGCCCACCGAATGCTGGCGCCAGCGCAGGTCCTCCACCACCACATCGAGCGCCGGCAGCTGCCCGGGCTCCTGGCCCAGCGCGTCATCCTGGCTGGCGCCGGCCTTGCTGTCTGCGCCCTCCTGGCCCACACGCAGCTGGCTCAGCCGCGCGCGGATCGTGCCCGGGCCCTTGGCCTCCTGCTCGTACTCCAGCTGGCCATCGAGCAGGCTGGAGCTGACCTGGCTGCGCCAATGCGGCCCCGTGCGCGAGCCGCTCAGGTGCAGGTTGTGGATATCCATGCCGCGCACCTGTACGGTATCGAGGCGGATATCCCAGTGGTCGGGCAAAAAGGCGGCATAGGCGTCGCCATCGGCGGGCGACGCAGGGGGGGCCGCCCCTGCGGCCGCTGCGCCCTCTGCCACAGGCGTCTTCTGTGCCGGCGCCATGGCCTTGAGGCGCTGGGCCAGCGCCTGCCATTCCTGCACATCGACCTGCGGCAGCTGCACCTCGGCAATCACGCCCTTGGCCGGCAAGGTCAGCGCGCCGGCGCCCAGGCGCAGCACGCCACTGACCACCTTGTCGGGCACCTTATCATCGCTGCTGATATCGCGCACATAGCGCAGCTGCAGGCGCCCACCCACATCGAGCTGCATGTTCTGCCGCACCAGCGCTGACGGCGCAGCCTCCGGCACGGTGCTGGCAAAGTGCGTCGGCCAGACCTCATCGGCCGCCTTTTTCAGCGGCACCGGCAGCGCCAGGGCCATACCTGCCAGATCGCTGCGCACCTCCACCAGCGGCACGCCCTGGGCCATGCTGATGTCCAACTGGTAGGCGGCCTGGCCTTGGGCCAGTTGCGCCAGCTGCACCACCGGGCCCAGCTCCTTGGCGCGCAGCAGGCCGTCGGCCGTGGCCACGCCATTGGCGCGCACCTTGAGGCGGGGGCCATGGTCCGCGCCAGCGGGCAGGCCGCTGACATCCATGCCACCGGAGAACTTGACCGCACCGCCCAGCGCCTGGCCCTGCAGCTCCTGCAGCGCAAAACCATGCTCGGAGAACTGCACCGCGCCGGTAACCTTGTCGACCACCGGCGAGTCATCATGGAACTGGATACGGTTGCCCGGCAGCAGCACCTTGCCATCGACCTTGGCCTGGGCCATGTCATGCACCGGCAGGTCGAGCTTGAGTTGCAGTTGGGCATCACCATCGGCCTGGGTCTGCGCCAGTGCCTGCTGGGTCAGCGCATCAATCGCGCTGCCGCGCACGGTGGCCAGCATATCGGCCAAGGGCCCATTGGCCTGTGCATTGACAAGCACGCGCGTGGCATGGAAGTCGGGAATCTGGGCACTGGTCTGGTCGACCACGATGCGCTGGTTGCCGTCCAGAATGCCCTTGGCCTTGTTGACCTGCATGCCATTGCCTTCGAACACCAGCTCGCCCGAGAGGCGGTTGAGCTCCGGCCAGGGCTTTTCGCCAGGGTGCAGGTGCGAGTTGGGCACATAGGCATAGCGCACATCGCGCACGGGTGCCACGATGCGGAACAGGCCGTGGCGCGAATCGGGGAAAGGCACTTCCCACAGATCGCCGTTGATCTCGAACTGCACATTGCTGGCCTGGCCGGCCAGAACGGCATCGCGCACATAGTGGCGTGCATCGGGTGGAATGTGCAGCGGCAAATAGCGGTGCACCTGGGTGCCATCGGCCCGCTCGAGCACGCCCTTGAGCTGCAGGATGCCAGGAAAGCGCGAGTGGGACCCCGTCTTCTGCGGGTCGGCCGTCTGCCAGGACCAGCGCGCATGGCCGGCTGCATGCGCATTGGCAAACTCCAGCCGCTCGGACTGCATCTGGATATGCTCTCCCTGCACCGTCCACTGCAGCTGGGTGCTGGCCAAGGTGATGGGGACCTGCGGGTCTTCAAATACCGACGGCAGGTAGAGCGCACCATCGGCAAAGGCCATCTTGGCCTGGCCGCCACCGGCCCGCGCATCAATCGTCAGATCCAGCCCGCGCAGGCCCACATGCGGCTGCCCGGCCGCCAGCACCAGACCGCCATGGCTGTCGCGCGCCGCATTGGCGCGTGGCGCGGCAGCCGGCATGCCAAAGGCCAGCTGGCCCACATCGGCCTTGACCTGCCAGTCCTGCAAGGTATCCATGTCGCCACGCCAATGGGCCGATGCGCTGCGGATCAGGCCGGCGGGCCGGTTGCTCTGCAACCACTGGCGGGCGTTGTCGGGGATGGGCAGCAGCCGCGCCAGCTGGGCCAGCGAGGCAATATCGAGCGACTGGGCACTGGCTTCGGTCTCGCTGGGCTGCTTGCCCTGGGCATAGACATGGTTGATGCGGGCGCTGCCACCGGGCCATTGCTCGCCATTGGCCGACTCCACCGCCAGGTTCTCCGTCAGCACGCGAAAGCCGCTGTCATCGGCGGCGCCGCCGATGCGTCCCTGCACCGAGCGCAGCAGCAGCACCGTGCCCTGCGCCGCTTTGTCATCGCTGGCCGCCGCAGCTTGGCGGCGCACGCCCACATCGCGCAAGGCCACATCGGCCGTGCCATTCGTCAGTTTGCCCCGCGTCACATCCAGCCAGAGGCGCGCCGAGCCCTGGCCTTGCTGCAGGCCCATCGCCGGCGGCAGGTAGGGCGCCATCGCTGCGGCATTGAGCTGGAGCGCCTCCAGGTAGACCTGGCCACTCCAGTGCTTCCAGCGGCCATCGTGCAGCGCCCAGATGGGCTGGTGCATGCGGCCGCGCAGCTCCAGCGCGTCGCCCCAGTCCTCGGGCGGGCGCACGCGCAGCTGCCATTCATGGCGCAGACCGGGGTTGCGCAGCAGCAGATGCACGTCGCTGAAGGTGACAGGCGGCAGACCGCGCAGCTGGTCATCCCAGGTGATGCTGCCGCCCTGGACCAGGACTTCGCGCTGGCGAAACAGCCAATCGGCAGCGCTGCCGCTGTCCTGGCTCTGCGAGGTCTCCACCAACACGCCGGCCACGCGCACACTGCCATCGGCGGCGCGCTGCACCGTCAGCTGCGGCGCGTTGATGACGATCTGCTCGGCCCGCAGTCGCAACAGCGACGGCACCGACAAGGCCACCTGGATCGTATCCAGGGTAAACCCGGCAGAGCCATCGGGCTGCGCGATGCGCAGGCCCTGCACCGCAATGGCGGGCACCAGGCTGTTGTTGCCATCGGCCTGCAGCCGGTCGATGCGCACCGGCACCCCCAGCGCCTGCGATAGCCTAGATTCCACTTGCGGGCGAAAGTCATTGATACGGGGCACAATCCACCAATGCAGCGCCGCCACCGCCAAGGCCAGCAACAGCACCAAGCCCAGCAATAAGCCCAGCGACCATTGCACCAGCTTGGCAGCGAGCTTGAGCAATCGGGGCGCGCGCACAGTCAATCGAGTCCAATCAGTAAGGGGAAAGCGAAATTATGACCCGCGGCAAGTCCCTCGCTCGCGTTGCATATGTGAGCATTTGAACAGGTCTGCCGCAGGACATTGTCGATAAAGCGCTATGGCACACACGGATATCACGCCCCCGCAGGCCAGCCTGCCTCTGTCTGAGCATTCGCGCTTCGTCCAGCGCCTGCACCGCCGCTACGAGGGTTTGCTCGATCTGCTGCCCAGCGGCCCCCCTACGCATGCCACGATGGCACCGACCCTGGCTGCGCTGCAGGCCCAGGGCTATGCACTGGGCGCTGCGCTGCGCATTCTTCGCCAGCTGGTGATGGAGCGCCTGGTGCACCTGGACTGCGACGAGCAGGCCGATCTGCAGACCATCACCCGGGGCGTGACCGAGCTGGCCGAGTTGGCGCTCGATGCCGCCTGCACCGCTGCGCGGGCCGAGCTCGACAGCCGCCATGGCGCCCCGCGCGACGCAGATGGCAACCCGGTGCAGCTGTGGGTGATCGGCATGGGCAAGCTGGGCGCGCGCGAGCTCAATGTCTCCAGCGACATCGACCTGATCTATATCTACGAGCAAGAGGGCGAGACCCAGGGCCAGCCCGATGGCCGGGGCAAGCTCAGCAACCATGAGTACTTCATCCGCGCGATCAAGCTGATCTACCAGCTGATTGGCGAGACCACCGAGCACGGCTTTGTGTTCCGCGTGGACTTGATGCTGAGGCCCAATGGCAACTCCGGCCCGGCCGCCATCTCGGTCGCCGCACTGGAAGACTACCTGCAGACCCATGGCCGCGAGTGGGAGCGCTTTGCCTGGCTCAAGAGCCGCATCGTGGCGCCACTGGCCGATATCCGCAGCCCCAATGTGCAGGCGCTGCGCGGCGCGGTGCTGCCTTTTGTGTTCCGCCGCTACCTCGACTACGCGGTCTTCGATTCGCTGCGCAGCCTGCACCGCCAGATCCGCGAGCATGCGTCCAAGCGCAGCGCGGGCCACCCCGAGCGCGCCAATGACGTCAAGCTCTCGCGCGGCGGCATCCGCGAGATCGAGTTCATCGTGCAGCTGCTGCAGGTGGTGCGAGGCGGCCAGTTCCCCGAGCTGCGCTGCCGCGCCACCTTGGAGGCCCTGCCCCGCCTGGAGCGCGCCAACCTGATGGCGCCCGAAACCGCACAGGCCCTGGCCGACGCCTACACTTTTCTGCGCAAGGTGGAGCACCGCATCCAGTACCTGGACGACCAGCAGACCCATGTGCTGCCCACGCGCGATGACGACCTGCGGTGGATGGCCCAGACGCTGGGCTATGACGACGAGTGCCGCTTCTTGCACCAGCTCGATGCGCACCGCGAGCTGGTCGCACAGGAGTTTGACAAACTGCTGGGCGGCAACGAAGCCTGCAAGAGCTGCCAATGCGGCGGCGCCAAGGGGGCCGCTGCCAGCCCGCCCGAACTGGAGACCGTGCTGCCCAAGCTGCCCGAGGCGGTGCGCGAGCGCGTGCTGCAGTGGCAGCGCAATCCCCGCTACAGCTACCTGAGCGATGCGGGCCTGGGGCGCCTGGTTTTGCTGCTGCAGCGCACGGCCCAGTGGCTCAGCCAGGGCCAGGTCAGCGAGATCGCCGCGGTGCGCCTGGCCGACTGGATGGAATCGCTGCTGCGCCGCGAAAGCTACCTGGCCATGCTGCAGGAGCGCCCGGCCGTGCATGAAAAACTGATGCACATGCTGGGCGCGGCCAAATGGCCGGCCCGCTACATGCTGCAGCACCCCGGCGTCATCGACGAGCTGGCCAGCGATGCACTGATGCATGAGCGCTTCAACCCGCAGGAGTTTGAGGCGGATCTGGAGCGGCGCCGTGCCGCCTTGCAATCCACCGCAGAAGACGACGATGAAAACCTGCTGAACCTGCTGCGCCGCGCCCACCATGCCGAGACCTTCCGCACCTTGACACGCGACATCGAGCAGCAGATCACGGTCGAGCAGGTGGCCGATGACCTCTCGGCGCTGGCCGATGCGGTGCTGCGCGTGACCACGCGCTGGTGCTGGGGCCGGCTCAAGAGCGCGCACCGCGCCGAGCCGCAGTTCGGCATCATCGGCTACGGCAAGCTCGGCGGCAAGGAACTGGGCTACGGCAGCGACCTGGACATCGTCTTTGTCTTTGACGACGACGACGAGCGCGCACCCGAGGTCTATTCAGCCTTTGTGCGCAAGCTCATCAGCTGGCTCACCGTCAAGACCGGCGAGGGCGACCTGTTCGAGATCGACACGGCGCTGCGCCCCAACGGCAACTCCGGCCTGCTGGTCACCAGCTTTGACTCCTACGCCAACTACCAGCAGCAGCGCGGCAGCAACACCGCCTGGACCTGGGAGCACCAGGCGATGACGCGCGCCCGCTTTGTGCTGGGGAGCCCTGCGCTGGCTGCCCGCTTTGATGCGGTGCGCGAAGCGGTGATCACCGCCCCGCGCGATGCGCCAGCGCTGCGCAGCGAGATCGCCACCATGCGCGAGCGCGTGCGCAGCGCCCATGCGGTGCCCGCTGGCTTGTTCGATGTCAAGCACAGCGTGGGCGGCATGATGGATGTGGAGTTTGCCGTGCAGTATCTGGTTTTGCTGCATTCGGCTTGCAATCCCCAATTGCGTCCCAACCTGGGCAACATCACCTTGCTGCGGCGTGCCGAAAGTGCCGGTTTGCTGCCCGAAGGCATGGGTGAGGCGAGTGCGAATGCCTACCGCGCATTGCGCCGTGTGCAACATTTGGCCAGGCTGAACGAGGCGCCCACCCAGGTGCCTGAGACGGCTTTGCTCGAAGAGCAGCAGACGGTGCGAACGCTGTGGGCAACGGTGTTACAGACCGCATAAAACCTGCAGAAAGACCGATGGAACTCGGGAATTCATAAGGGTTTATACTGCGTCATCACCCGTCGCTAGCATTCACTTACGCGCAACGGCATTCAAAACGATGTACTATCGCCTAACGCTCACTGATTAATTTGACGAATGATAACGTAATGAAACAAATTATTTATTTGTTTACAATACATTTATGGTGGCAGGCGGAAACTTAAAACCGACCTTCCACTCTGTGAACCATGTAAAGGCGACAGAAGCAGTTTTTACCGACCCTTTTTAATGTTGCGAAGTCTTTCAGGCCCAATCCGGCATGACTGCAAACCTGAAGTGCTTCTCCTCCCTCCCTCTCTATCATTCACTTCGGGACGCTTCGCAACTTTTTTTATACCCAGGCCCAGTCCAGACGACTGGGCCTTTTTTTGCCCGCGCGCAGCCTGGCCGTGGCTGTAGGCTCGGGAGCCTCTCAGCCCTGAGCCAGCAGGTCGGGAGCGCCTCAGCCTTCAGGCTGTGTCGCTGCAAAGCTGGGCCGGGCTTCCAGGCGCTCCAGCAGCTGCGCCAGGTTGGGGTGGCGCGACGCCCAATCCAGCTCGGGAAAGCGAAAGCGCAGCCAGGCCAGCGCGCAGCCCACGGCGATATCGGCCAGGCTGATGTGCACACCCGCGCCGGCAAAATAGGTTTTCTGGCCCAGGCCGTTGCCCATGGCCTCCAGCCCTGCCCAGACCTTGCCCAACTGGCGCTCCACCCAGGCGGGGCTGCGCTGCTCGGCCGAGCGGCCGGCAAAGGCATACTCCATGCGCGCCAGCACGGCGGCATCGAGCACGCCATCGGCCATCGCCTCCCAGCTGCGCACTTCGGCGCGCTCGCGGCCCAGGCTGGGGATCAACCGGCCCACCGGCGACAAGGTGTCCAGGTACTCGACGATCACCCGCGAGTCCACCAGCACCGAGCCGTCGTCCAGCACCAGGCAGGGCACCTTGCCCAGCGGGTTGACCGAGGCAATCGTGGCCCTGTCGCCCCAGACATCCAGGGTCTCCAGGCGGTAATCGAGTTTTTTCTCGGCCAGCACCACGCGCACCTTGCGCACATAGGGACTGGTCAGGCTTCCTAGCAATTTCATAGCTTCAGGCTCAGGCAGGTGGCGTCGATCCGGTCCGCAGGGACCTCCAAGCTGCCATGGGCATGGGGGTCCGTACGGGACATTTGCACCTCTCGATTGTAATTAGGCAAATCCAGACTGCAGCCGCGGCAAACGGCCCGCTTCTACAATAGCGGCCCATGAGCCTGTCTTCCCTTACCGCCCTTTCTCCGCTGGATGGCCGTTACGCCTCCAAACTGTCCACCCTGCGCCCGATCATGAGCGAATTTGGCTATATGCATCGCCGTGTCCAGGTGGAGATCACCTGGTTCATCGCGCTGTCCGATGCCGGTTTTGCCGAGTTCTCGCCGCTGTCCGAGGGTGCACGCAGCTACCTGCACGGCCTGGTGAATAACTTCAGCGAAGCCGACGCCCAGGCGATCAAGGACATCGAGAAGACCACCAACCACGACGTGAAGGCGGTGGAGTACTGGATCAAGAGCAAGTTCGAGGCACGCCCAGAGCTGCTCAAGGCGGCCGAGTTTGTGCACTTTGCCTGCACCAGCGAAGACATCAACAACACCAGCCATGCGCTGCAAATCCGCGCCGGCCGCGACCAGGTGATCCTGCCGGGCCTGGACCGCGTGGTGCTCAAGCTGCGCGAGATGGCGCACCAGTATGCGGCTGTGCCCATGCTCAGCCGCACCCACGGCCAGACCGCCAGCCCCACGACCGTGGGCAAGGAACTGGCCAACGTGGTGGTGCGCCTGCAAGCGGCGATGGACCGCATTGCCAACGTCAAGCTGCTGGCCAAGATGAACGGCGCCGTGGGCAACTACAACGCCCACCTGTCGGCCTGGCCCGAGTTCGACTGGGAGAGCTTCAGCAAGAACGTCGTGGAAAAGCACGAGCCCCAGGGCCTGGGCCTCACTTTCCAGCCCTACTCGATCCAGATCGAGCCGCATGACTACATGGCCGAGTTGTTTGACGGCATTGCCCGCGCCAACACCATCCTGATCGACCTCTCGCGTGACATCTGGGGCTACGTCTCGGTGGGCTACTTCAAGCAGCGCCTCAAGGCCGGCGAGATCGGCTCGTCGACGATGCCGCACAAGGTCAACCCGATCGACTTCGAAAACGCCGAAGGCAACCTGGGCCTGGCCAATGCACTGCTGCGCCACCTGTCGGAGAAGCTGCCGATCAGCCGCTGGCAGCGTGACCTGACCGACTCCACCGTGCTACGCAACATCGGCGTGGCCACCGGCTATGCTGCACTGGCCTACACTTCGCTGATGACCGGCCTGAACAAGCTGGAGCTGAACGAAGAGCGCCTGGCCGAAGATCTGGACAATGCCTGGGAAGTGCTGGCCGAGCCGATCCAGACCGTCATGCGCCGCTATGGCGTGCAAGGCGCCTATGAAAAGCTCAAGGAAGTCACCCGTGGCAAGACGGTGCGCGCCGAAGACCTGCACCAGCTGATCCGCAGCCTGGAGATCCCGCAGGCTGACAAGGAGCGCCTGCTGGCCATGACCCCGGCCAGCTACATCGGCAAGGCCACCGAGCTGGCCCAGCGCGTTTAAGTACGCTCCCCCCAAGAGGCCAGGCGCTCCCTGGCCTCTTGCCTTTTTTCTCTCACCGCCCGGCCAAGCGCAATGCGCCAGCCTGGCGCGCCGGATTCACCCCGAAGCCCAGGCTTCGTCACCAGACCCTGCCCCATGGCTATCAAATCCACGATCTACAAGGCCAATCTGTCGATTGCCGATATCGACCACAACTACTACGCCGACCACAACCTGACCCTGGCGCGCCACCCCAGCGAAACCGACGAGCGCATGATGGTGCGCCTGGTGGCGCTGGCCCTGAACGCCCACCAGCTGCAGGACCTGTGCAATGGCGACGGCACCTTGGGCTTTGGCGCCGGCCTGTCCGACCCGGACAACCCTGATGTGCACCTGACCGACTTCACCGGCGCCAAGCGCATCTGGATCGAAGTGGGCCAGCCCGAAGAAAAGCCGATCACCAAGGCCTGCAACAAGTCGGACCACATGCTGGTCTACTGCTTCAACCATGCAGCCGAGATCTGGTGGAAGGGCCTGGAAGGCAAGCTCGCGCGCCAGGAAAAGCTCGAGGTGTTCCGCCTGCCCACCGAGGTGTCCCAATCGCTGGCCGATCTGGCCGAGCGCAGCATGCAGCTGCAGGCCACCATCCAGGAAGGCCAGCTGACCCTGTCCAGCGACAAGGGCACGGTCTTTGTAGAACCTATTCGCTGGAAGTGATGCCGCCTGCGGAACGCGCACGTTCCGCATAGCGGTTGAAGCGCCAGGCCGTGCCCTGCAGGCTGATGCGCCGCCACACCGCCCGCTTTTGCACAGGGCTGTAGGCCAGCCAGTGCTGCACCTCGTCAAAGCTGCGGCCGCAGCCCTTGCAGACCGCATCGCCCTGGCTGGTCGAGCAGATGGCGATGCAGGGCGTATCCGGTGTGGTCTCCCACCAGGCCAGCCAGGCCTGCATGGCCGCATCGCCCATCTCGCGCACATCCACCCCATCGCGGCGCTGGTAGACCAGCCGCGCGTAGACCTCGGCCAGCGCAGCCACCTGCGGCGCCAAGGATGCGCCAGGGCCACTGGGCGCACGCTGGCGCCAGTGGTTGATGGCTGCTTCCAGATCGGTCAGGTGGATGATTTCCATAGCTGCCATCGATGATAGCCCTGCGGCAGCGAAACCGCCAAGCGGCGGTGCACCCCCACTTGTTCACAGCTTGTTATCCACAGGTGTGGGCAAACACACACATGCGGGAATACTCTGTGCGGTGGCCCGGTCTTTGTCACCCCAAAGCGCTTGGTTTGTGTTCCAATACGCGCTGACGAAGGGGAGTAGCTCCCGTTGATGCCTTGCCAGCGGCATGCGCAGAGACATGTAATGCGTCGTCAGTACGAAGCCTCACGGCTTCCGGCGCGTTAGGTTCATGGCCCACATGATCTGAGCAAGACCTTTGAAAACCATGGTGCCGCACCACAGGTCTTCGAAGCTACTGCCCGGCGGTTGGCCATCACGGCGCCAACGCTGAACCACGTCGCCTCCCTGACTTGTAACGACACCCCACTGGCTGGTCTGTGCATGGTGCATGGGCCGCTTTTTCAAAAATTAGGTGCTTACATGGACTTGGATTTTCTGACGCACGCGCCCTTCTGGATTGCACTGGGCCAAATCATCATCATCGACATCCTGCTGGGCGGCGACAACGCGGTGGTGATTGCCCTGGCATGCCGCAAGCTGCCCCCTGACCTGCGCCGCAAAGGCATCATTTTCGGTACCGCTGGCGCGATCATCTTGCGCGTCATCCTGATCGCGTTCGCGATGTTCCTGCTGGCCCTGCCGTTCCTGAAGTTTGTCGGCGCCATCTTGCTGTTCTGGATCGGCGTCAAGCTGCTGGTGCCTGAAGACGAAGACCATGGCAACATCCAAGGCAGCGACCGCCTGTTTGCCGCCATCAAGACCATCATCGTTGCCGACCTGGTGATGAGCGTGGACAACGTGATCGCCATTGCTGGCGCCGCACAGAACGCCGGCGACGAGCACCACATGCTGCTGATCGTTCTGGGCCTGCTGATCTCGATCCCGATCATCGTCTGGGGCAGCCAGCTGGTCATCAAGCTGATGGAGCGCTTCCCGATGGTCATCACCGCCGGCGGCATGCTGCTGGGCTGGATTGCGGGCGGCATGCTGGTCTCTGACCCCGTGTTTGCCAACCCCGACAAGTGGACCTGGATGTTCAAGATCGACCAGAGCAAGACCTTGCACTATGCAGCTGCTGCCGCTGGCGCACTGGTCGTGCTGGTGCTGGGCAAATGGCTGGCCAGCAAAAAAGCCAAGGAACTCCCGGCGGCCAACGTACACTAAGCCTATAACCGCCCTCTACCACCACCGCTGGCAGCCCCACGCTGCCAGCCCCACTTAGGCCACTTGGATGAACGTAAAAATAGTCTTTGTAGATGATGCCGCCTTTGCCCTGCAGCGCTTGAACGAGTGCGCAACCATCAACGACGAGCACTGGGTGCTGGTGGCTTGCGCCCCCAAGATCACCCGCAGGGCCAGCCGCTGGGGCAATCGCAGCACCCTCGAAAAGTGGCGCAACAAGTGGGCCAAAAACCTGTTTGAGGGCCTGATCCCGCAAAGCACCCAGCTGCAGCGCGCCCGCGTCTCGACCCATATCTCGGAAGTGAGCGTGCAGCAAATGACCGCCCAGCTCCACGCCGAGTACCCCGAGGCCGAAGTGCTGGACTGGCGCCGCCCCAAGGCCATCTCCGAGCCACCATCGGCCGACTTTGTGCCGCGCCCTGGCAAGCTGGCAGGCTCGCTGCTGGGGATTCTGGGTATCTGCTTCAGCTTGGTGCTGGACGGCGTGTAAGCCATCAGCCTCATCACCCAACACAAAGCGCCTTCGGGCGCTTTTTTCATGGCTGGGCTCGGTAAACAAACCTTCCATCATTGGATGCCGGCCTATACACAGCACGCCCGCCATCCGCTATGCTGGCGCCATGAAACTCATCCTCAAATGGCTGCTCTCCGCAGTCGCCCTGCTCTGTGTCGCCTACCTCTACAGTGGTGTGGAAATCCGCAGCTTTGGCGCGGCGCTGATTGCAGCGCTGCTGATAGGGCTGTGCAATGCGATAGTGCGCCCTGTGCTGATCGTGCTGACCCTGCCCGTCACCATCCTCACCTTGGGCCTGTTCATCTTTGTCATCAACGCGCTGATGTTCTGGGCCGCGTCCGGCATTGCAGGCAGCGGCTTTGTGGTGCATGGCTTTTGGGCTGCGCTGATCGGCTCGGTGCTTTACTCCATCATCAGCCTGGTCATCGAATCACTTTCGGGCCGCCTGCTCCTTGGCAAGTGATTGCATCTCGCGCAAGCGGGTATCGATAATCGAGGCCTCGTAATAGTCGTTGCGGTTTGGGCTGTTGCGCGCCATGTCCTGCCCGGCACGCAGGCGGTCTACCGCTGCTGGATAGTCATACTGCGCAGCCCGGCTCTCGGCCTCGGCGCGGATGGAGCGCAGCGGCTGGTTCTGCTGGCGCAGCACCCACGACAGCGCAAGCCAGGCCCCCGCATCCTTGGGCCACTGCACGACCAGGGTCTGCAGGCGGCTGCTGGTCTGGCGCAATACCCCTTCATAGGCCGTCAAACCCGTGGCGGGCAGCTGCGCCAGGGCTTGCGCAGCCAGCACCAGCTCGGACCGGTCACTGCCCTGGCCTGCATCGTCGCCCACCACCGCCTTGACCTCCGGCAGCAGCACATCGCGGCTGCTGTCCTGGATGCTCAGCGACTTGTCCGAGCCCTGCGTGATCACCGCTTCGTTGACCAGGCCGGTCATCGCATTGCTGACCGTCACCGAGGTGCTGCCCGCCTTACTTGCAGGGGGCTTGAGCGGTTGGATCTTGGCCAGCGCTGCCAACGCATCCTGCGGCTGGCGGTTGCGCAATGCGACATCGGCACGCAACAGCTGCGCCTGGCGCATCGCATCGGGGTGGGCTTGCACGGTGGCATCCAGCTGGTCCAACGCAGCCAGGGCCTCCGCATGGCGCCCCAGCTGGTTGTGGGACATGGCTGCCAAATACCAGACACCCGCGCGCTGGTCCAACGAGCGGTTGGCAAAATCGGCTGCTGTGGTCAGTTGCACCCATTGGTGCAGCACCTGGGGCTCAGGCTTGGACAGCATGCGCGCCCGGGCCGACATCATCTGCGCCACCATGCCCGTGTCCTGCGGTTTGCGTGCAGCGCCAGCGGGCAAGCGTGACTGCATGTCGGCAATGCGCTCCGTCGTCAGCGGGTGGGTGCGCAAATACGGCCAGCTGCCGTTGTCATTCATCCGGTTGGCTTGCTGTAGCTTCTCAAACATGCTGACAAAACCCGCTTGCGAGTAGCCGGCAGGCGGCATCAGGCTCATGCCGGTGCGGTCTGCCTCGCGCTCCATATCGCGTGAGAAGTTCAGCTGTGACTGGATGGCGGCGGCCGAACTGCCCACCATCAGCGCCTGGGCCGCAGCCGGGTTCTTGCTGGCCGCCAACGCGCCCAGGATCATGCCGGCAATCATCACCGGCGTCATGCGCGACTGGCGGGCCAGCATTCGCGCAATATGGCGCTGGGTGATGTGGCTCATCTCGTGGGCCAACACAGAAGCCAGCTCATCGCGGCTGCCGACCACGCCGACCAGGCCGGTCTGCACGCCCATAAAACCACCAGGCAGTGCAAAGGCATTCACGGTGGCATCCTGGATCAGCATCACCTGCCAGGCAAAGCGCTCCTGCAGTTCAGACGTCATGGTGCCGCGCTGGCGCGCAGCCAGCATCAGCTCCTGCCAGATACCGTTGACATACTCATAAAGGATCGCGTCATCGAGAAACTGCGGATCGCGGTAGATCTCGCGTGCAATGTCATCGCCCAGGCGCCGCTCCTCGCTGGTGGTCATCTCGGCGCCCTCACCCATCGCCGGCAAGCTGGTGTCGGCGCGGGCCTGCATGGGGGCTAGCGCCGCCACCGCCGCCATATGGGCGGCCAACAAGGCACATGCTGTGCGTTTAAAAAACCATGTATTCATTCAAAATTCCGTGCGGCAGCAGATGCTGAATCTGAATCAAGCCAGAGGGTAGGCAGAGCGGGCTCCTTGCCATCAAGCCTTCAGCCCAACACGTATGATGAAGCACCACTGCACAAGTTGCATGCTGTATTGCCGCTTGTGACGTATTGAACACGGAAAGCACCATGACTGAACTCACCCATTTCGACGCCCAGGGCCAGGCCCATATGGTCGATGTAGGCGCCAAGCCTAACACCCACCGCATCGCGATCGCGGAGGGCTTTATCACCATGCAGCCAGCCACTTTGGACATCATTGCCGCGGGCACCGCGAAAAAAGGCGATGTGCTGGGTATTGCACGCATTGCCGGCATCATGGCGGCGAAGAAGACCAGTGAGCTGATACCGCTGTGCCACCCGATTGCGCTGACCAAGGTGGCAGTGGATTTTGCGTTGTTACCCGAAAAGAATGCCGTGCGCTGCGAAGTCAGAACGGAAACTGTTGGGCCCACTGGCGTGGAGATGGAAGCCTTGACCGCAGTTCAGGTCGCACTGCTGACTGTTTATGACATGTGCAAGGCGGTGGATAAGGGGATGGTGATCGGGGAGGTGGGCTTGCGGGAGAAGCGGGGGGGGAAATCAGAAGATTATTTCGCAGCAAGCCAACCGTAGAGAAGGGCATTACTTCAAGACATATTATCCAAAGTCAATATGGCAGACTATTAGAAAAATATCAAGAGTCGGCAAACCCATCCACGGGCAAAGAATCCATCCACTGACCTTTTTTATCAAAAATTATAATCCAGTCTAGATTCTTTGACGATACCAAAGGCAGGTAGACACGTTCCGTATTTTGCAGAAAATCAGACCCCCGCAGCTCCCGCACTTGTACCTGTTGCTTGCTGCCTAATGTCGCTAATGAGCGCAGACGCGACTGCAGCTTTGTGTCATCCCAGCTCCATGCAGTCCAGGTTTCGGTACGCATCGCAGGGGAGACACCTTGCAATGACAAGTCCAGACTTTCTAATTTCCCATCACCTTGAACCCGCAAATTGGCCTTATGCCAATCCAAACCGAAGAGCGGCAATGCGGGAATTTTGGTTAAATCATTTTCCCCAGTTACCAACTCATTGCGGGTAACCACGACGACCCGATCCTCTTCGAAAACAAAGGCAACGGGCCTAGCCATATACAAAGCATGCAAACCATAGCCCAATGCGGCCAGCTGGATAGCAGCTACGACGCCGAGATCGAGCACTAGCTCACGCCTGGATTTTTTGGGAGAAGCCATGACCAAGGTCAGCAATGGACCACAGACGACATCTACTGCCAGCATCAACCCATAAATACGGGCAACACCCAGCATTTGGCTGGTTGGATGGGGGTACCAAAGCATGAACACCAAAGCAGCCGCAGCACCAGCAAACAATAAAGAGACTGCCAAGTGCTTTGCAGCCCACGCCAAGGCAAACTTACCTCTCAGGGCATAACTCATTATCAACGGCACTCAGTAGGTGCTAATTTAGCGGGCAAGGTGGCAATAGTCGCTGGCGGGGTAAATCCATACAGCTGCGCACGCGTTCCTGCACCAGAGCCGGCAGCAGATGTACAAAGCCAGTCCAAGGTACCCTCGGGATTAGTCAAAGAAAAATAAGTAGGCAAAGTCACTGCCGCACCTTTTCCATCTCGAAACTGCGGACTAAACACCAACGACTTCTCTGCCGCATTGGATGAAACGCCAGGAGTAAAAATCACTGTTATTTCACCGAATTCATTATTAATCAAAATAGATTTGATGTATTTGCTACTTCTGCCCATGCCCCCCATGCTTTCATTCCATGCTTTCGCAGTCAATTCAAGGGATGATTCATTATCCATTCCATTCGTGCTTAGCTCTTGCTTAGCATCAGCAACAAGGGCAAGACCTTCTGAAATCCGCGCACGTGAAATGTAGTCTTGATATGCAGGCAGAGCGATAGAGGCCAAAAGACCCACAATAGCCACCACTATCATAACCTCTAACAAGGTGAAGCCATTTCTATGCCGAATCATTTAAACACCTGCAGAAATAAAAAAAGGGGGCAAACGCCCCCTTACTTTCAATGACTACTATTAACGGCACTCAGCGGGAGCAAACTTGGCTGGCAAAGTACCCTTATCAACCGTCATCTTACGAACGGTAGCCGTTTCGTTGGTGGTAGAAGAGCATGCCCAGTCAATATTACCTGACTCAGTACCGGAAAAAACGTCGGCAAGCTGGGAAAAGGCTTTGCCATCCAACTTAACAAAAGGGGTCAACAAGATGGAAGCATCCTCAGGAATAGGGCCCACTGTAGTCTTGATGTATTGCACAGTGATAATACCGGTGGCATCTGCGATTTTAACATCCTTTACATACTTGGAGCTCGCACCCGTATTACCTTGTTGCTCATTCCAAGTCTTGGCGGCAACCACCAAATCATCTTTAGTAGCAGTTTCATTCACCATCGCCTTAGCGCCAGATGCCAAGGTCAGACCTTCAGTCACACGCGTACGCACGGTGTAGTCTTGGTAAGCAGGCAGTGCCACAGCAGCCAAAATACCGATAATCGCCACAACGATCATCAGTTCGATCAGGGTAAAACCCTTTTGCATCTTACGCAGCATGTTGAATCCTCTCTATGTAACCAGTGATTAGGTAGCCTTGTCGAGCGACTTGGCGTGCATCACTTATTGCAAGTGCTGTGCCAACTTTTGGCACCTATGCATTTCGCGGCCTGCGCTGACAAAAATGCGGCGTTTTGTTAACTTATTGTGCAAGACGTTCATAAATGTCATCAACCCAAGATTTCTGCCATTTTTGTCATCTACTGCAGGACTGTGCAAGCTATGCGCATGGGAAGCAGAAACAGAAACGGCACCCGAGGGTGCCGCTGCGCCTATGTAGGCCCTGTCTATGGAAGCCCAAGACCCAGAGCCCTAAGTCCAAAACTCATAAGCCATCCCCGCCAGCTCAATCCGATCCCCCTTGTGCATCGACAGCCCCGCGCCATTGAGCGCCTGGCCATTGAGCACCACATCGGCCGAACCATCGACCTTGGTGGCGATATAGCCCTTGCCGCGCTTGGTCAGCGCAGCGACGGCGATCCCGGGGCGGCCGACGGTGGTGACAACCTTGGAGAGGATGATGTCTTCGCTGGCGCCGCTGACGGCGCGCAGGTAGGGGCTGGGGGTGTAGGGCTGCTCTTCGGCAGGGGGGAAGTCGGCGGGGACCGTGGGGCTGTCTTCGCCGTGGTCGGCGTGGGCGGGCTTGGCGGTCAGGCTGCCGGCTTCGCTGGCATGCATGTAGTGGCTTTCGGGCACGAGAGAGTTCATCAAAAAGCGGATGCGGCATTTGCCGATGTCCAGCAGATCGCCGCTTTGCAGCACCTGGCGGCGCACCTTCAAGCCGTTGACCTTGGTGCCATTGGTGCTGCCCAGGTCTTCGACGACGACGATGCCGATCTTCTTGTCATAGGTGAACACCACATGCTCGCCGCTGACCGCCATGTCGGTCAGCACGATGTCGTTGGTGGAACGGCGCCCCAGGGTGGCCCTGGACTCCGTCAGCATGTAGTCCTGGATCACCACTCCATCTAATGAAACTATGAGTCTTGGCATATTGATAAACCTCGTCACGATTATATGCACATAAGCTATACAAATGACTTTTTCGATACGCGGTTGACAAAGGATCACGATGTGTTGGGTGCTACCGGATTTTGGTTACGGGTTTACCCTTGATCCCCCTTGATGACTGATGCTGATCAATGCGTTGGCTGCTGCAGGCGCTCTCTCCCCTTGAAGAAGCACCATCTCTGCAGCCCGGCGCAGAAATGCAAAAAGCGCCCGAAGGCGCTTTGTGTTGGGGTGAGAGGATCAGCCGCTCAGTGTGCGGGCGCGGTATTGCGCTTTTGCAGCCACAGACCCAGGCCCACCACCAGCGCGGCGCCAGCGGCAGCTGCCAGGTAGTGCAGCGCAGGGTTAGCCTCGACAAAGCCGTGCAGCAGCTTGTCGTTCATGATGGTCTCACCGCCTACCCAGCCGATCAGGCCAGCGCCCAGAATGACGATGACCGGGAAGCGTTCCATCAGCTTGATCATCAAGGTCGAACCAAAGATCACCAGCGGGATCGAAATCGCCAAGCCCAGGATCAGCAGCAGCATATTGCCGCCAGCAGCAGCAGCCACGGCAATCACGTTGTCCAGGCTCATCACCAGGTCGGCGATCAGGATGGTGCGAATGGCCGCCATCATTGTGCCGGTGCCCTTGCCCGCGCCCTCTTCTTCGTCGTGGCTGGTGAGCAGCTGCAGGCCAATCCACAGCAGCAGGCAGCCGCCGACGATCTGCAAGAAGGACAGCTCCAAGAGCTTGGCCGCCACCACGGTCAGCAAGATGCGCAGCACCACGGCGGCGCCGGAGCCAAACATGATGGCTTTTCTTTGTTGTTCAGGCGGCAGAGAGCGCGCAGCGAGCGCGATGACAACGGCGTTGTCGCCCGAGAGAATGATGTTGATCCAGATGATCTTGACCAGCCCGATCCAGAAGTCGGGATGATTGACGTAATCCATGTTGCGCTCCGTAGTTATGAATAAAGACGCCAGACCTGAACGATCTGGCGTCTTCTTTTTATGGAGTACGCAGTTTAGCGGGGCACGCAGCCCCTGGCATGCGTAATTTTGCTTACTTCAGCAGGCCTTGCAGCAGGCGGCCCATTTCGGATGGGTTGCGGGTGATGGTGAAACCGCACTCTTCCATGATGGCCAGCTTGGCATCTGCCGTGTCGGCGCCGCCGGAGATCAGCGCGCCAGCGTGGCCCATGCGCTTGCCGGGAGGGGCAGTCACACCAGCGATGAAGCCCACCACAGGCTTCTTCATGTTGGCCTTGCACCAGAGAGCGGCTTCCGCTTCGTCTGGACCGCCGATTTCGCCGATCATGATCACAGCGTCGGTGTTCGGGTCGTCGTTGAACGCCTTCATCACGTCGATGTGCTTCAGACCATTGATGGGGTCGCCACCGATACCGACAGCCGAAGACTGGCCAATGCCCAGTTCGGTCAGCTGTGCCACAGCTTCATAGGTCAGCGTGCCCGAACGGCTCACCACGCCGATGCGGCCTGGCTTGTGGATGTGACCGGGCATGATGCCGATCTTGATTTCACCGGGTGTGATCAGACCGGGGCAGTTGGGGCCCAGCAGCAAGGTCTTCTTGCCGCCAGCCGCTTCCTTGGCCTTCATCTTGTTGCGCACTTCCAGCATGTCGCGCACGGGGATGCCTTCGGTGATGCAGATGGCCAGGTCCAGGTCGGCTTCCACCGCTTCCCAGATGGCAGCAGCAGCGCCAGCGGGTGGCACATAGATCACGGACACGGTAGCACCGGTGTCCTTGGCAGCGTCCTTGACCGAACCGTAGATGGGGATGTCGAAAATCTTTTCGCCAGCCTTCTTGGGGTTCACGCCTGCGACGAAGCAGTTCTTGCCGTTCGCGTATTCCTGGCACTTTTCAGTGTGGAATTGGCCGGTCTTGCCCGTGATGCCTTGGGTAATGACTTTGGTGTCTTTATTGATATAGATAGACATGTGTGTTCTCCAGGGCTTACTTCACTGCGGCAACGATCTTGGTGGCGGCTTCGGCCATGGTGTCGGCCGAGATGATGGGCAGGCCCGATTCGGCCAGCATCTTCTTGCCCAGCTCTTCGTTGGTACCCTTCATGCGCACCACCAGTGGCACGCTCAGGTTCACCGCCTTGCAAGCGGTGATCACTCCGGTAGCGATGGTGTCGCACTTCATGATGCCGCCGAAGATGTTGACCAGAATGCCCTTGACCTTGGGGTTCTTGAGCATGATCTTGAAGGCTTCGGTGACCTTCTCGGGGGTGGCACCGCCGCCCACGTCCAGGAAGTTGGCAGGCTCGCCGCCGAACAGCTTGATGGTGTCCATCGTGGCCATGGCCAGGCCAGCGCCGTTCACCAGGCAGCCAATGTTGCCGTCCAGGCTGATGTAGGCCAGGTCGAACTTCGAAGCTTCCACTTCAGCAGGATCCTCTTCGTCCAGATCGCGCAGGGCCACCAGTTCTGGGTGACGGAACAGCGCGTTGGGGTCGAAGTTGAACTTGGAGTCCAGTGCAATCACGTTGCCCTTGGAGTCACGGTTGAGCGGGTTGATTTCAACCAGCGATGCGTCCGTGTCCATGTAGCACTTGTACAGCTTTTGGCAGATATCGATGAACTGGGCCACCGAATCAGCAGGCATGCCGATACCCTTGGCCAGCTCTTCACCATTGGCTTGCGTGAAGCCAGCAATGGGGTCGACCAGGACGGTGATGATCTTCTCGGGAGTGCTGTGCGCCACTTCCTCGATGTCCATACCGCCTTCGCTCGAAGCGATGAAGGCCACCTTCTGCGTGCCACGGTCGGTCACGGCAGACAGGTAGTATTCCTGCTGGATGTCGGCACCGTCTTCGATGTACAGGCGGCGCACCTTCTGGCCTTCAGGGCCGGTCTGGTGGGTCACCAGCTGCATGCCGAGGATTTGCTCGGACAGCGCCTTCACGTCGTCGATGGTCTTGGCAACCTTCACGCCACCGCCCTTACCGCGGCCACCTGCGTGAATCTGGGCCTTCACCACCCACACGGGGCCGCCCAGCTTCTGTGCTGCTTCCACTGCTTCTTGCACAGTGAAGGCGGGGATACCGCGCGGAACGGGCACGCCGAACTGACGCAAGATTTCCTTGCCTTGGTATTCATGAATTTTCATGATGTCTCTCAGTAAAACAAAATGGGAAAAAACCCGGCGGCCGAGCGCGCAGAACAAAGAACTCGCAAACAAGGCAGAAGGCCTGGCAGTCCGCGAATTTACCATGCTGCACTGCGCCATGGGGGGCAGCGCCTGCAGGAGCCCCAATGCGCTTCCGGGGTTTGTCGGCCGCCGGAATGCATATAGCTATTATTTGTATAGCTAACCAGCCATGTTGGGCAGTCGTCTCCGTGCACCAGGTCTGTCAGCCAAGGCAGTCAATGCCTGTCGGAGGCCTGCGTAAAAGTTGTCGATAAATACCCGAGCAGTGCAGGATTTTTGGCACAGCGGCTAGGGGCTGACACATTTTTGCGCTAGTGCGCACTGCGCTTTGGGCCAGCACCGGGCCATCACAGGCCCCAAAACAGCATGTCCGGCGCATCGCGCAAGCCCTTGTCAGAACGGACTGCAAATTTGCCGTCCTCCTGCACGCATTGCGCCGCTTTGTATGACAATAAGCACTTTCCCGAACCCCAAGCGCCCGCAGCCCCGCAGGCGCCAACCCGCAGCAGGAGTGATGGCAATGGCAAAAGTGTTTATCGACGGCGAAGCTGGCACCACCGGTTTGCAGATTCGCGAACGCCTGGTGGATATGCCCGGCGTGGAGTTGGTAAGCATTGCGCCCGAGCTGCGCAAGGACCCAGAGGCCAAACGCGCGCTGATCGCTGGCGTGGACCTGGTCATCCTCTGCCTGCACGACGATGCCGCCAAGGACACCACGGCCATGGTCGATGCCATCGAGCAGGAAACCGGCCGCAGCATCCGCATCATCGATGCCTCCACCGCCCACCGCGTCAACGACCAGTGGGTCTATGGCTTCCCCGAGCTGAGCGCGGGCCAGAAAAGCGCCGTGCAAGCAGCCAAGCGCGTCTCCAACCCTGGCTGCTATGCCACTGGCGCCATCGCCATCCTGCGCCCGCTGATCGATGCCGGCCTGGTTCCCGCCGATGCCGCGCTGGCACTGCCTTCGGTGTCCGGCTACTCGGGCGGCGGCCGCCAGATGATGGAAGCCTATGAGGCCGGCGGTGCCGCGCCTTATGAGGCCTATGCACTGGGCCTGACGCACAAGCACATCCCCGAAATCCTGAAATACACCGGCCTGACCCGCCGCCCGGTGTTCATCCCTGCGGTCGGCAACTTTGCCCAGGGCATGCTGGTGCAGCTGCCGCTGCACCTCGATGAGTTGCCCGGCAAGCCGCTCTTGAGCGATCTGCATGGCGCCCTGGCCGCCCACTACGCCAAGACAAACCAGGACGAACAATGGGTGCAGGTGCTGCCGCCCACCAACGACAACAAGCTGGCCGCCGATACCTTGGCAAGCACCAACAAGCTGGAAATCCGCGTGTTCGGCAACGAGCAGCTGCGCCAGGCCGTGGTCATCGCCCGCCTGGACAACCTGGGCAAGGGCGCCAGCGGCGCTGCGGTGCAAAACCTCAAGCTGATGCTGAACCTGTAAATTCAGCCCTCACCCTCCGCCAGAAAAGCCGCTCGCCAGCGGCTTTTTTCATGCGCGCGGGGTGTGCAACACCATCGACATTGGCCGACACCGCCCCAGGCATTCTCTGCCTAACATGGGTCCAAACTACAGCCATAACACGATGAGACAACGCCCCACACGCCCGCTGCGCCAGCTTGGCGCTGTCTGGCCTTGGGCGCTGCTGCTTTGTGCAGCCGCCCAGGCCCAAAACGCCAACCCCCAACAAGGCGAGCAGATCGCCAACAACGGCCTGCCGCCCAGCGTGGCCTCCTGCGCCAGCTGCCATGGGTCCAAAGGCCAGGGCATGGCTGCCTTCCCGCCACTGGCCGGCCAGGGTGCCAGCTATCTGCGCTCGCAGTTGGATGCCTTTGCCGATGGCGCGCGTGGCAACCCCATCATGGCGCCCATCGCCAAGGGTTTGACGCCGCAGCAGCGCGCCGATGTTGCCACTTACTTTGCCAGTCTGCCATCGGGCATTGCCGCCTCGCCGGGCCAGGCCGATGCCAAGGACAAGGGTGCCTGGCTGGTGGAGCGTGGCCGCATGCAAGATGGCATACCTGCTTGCAGCAGCTGCCATGGGCCTGGTGGCGCTGGCGTGGGTGCGCATTTCCCCGCCATTGCCAAGCTCAGCGCCAGCTATATGCAAGAGCAGATTGATGCCTGGAAAAAAGGCAGCCGCCCGCCCGGGCCGCTGGGCCTCATGGAAGGCATTGCCAAAAAGCTCAGCAGCGATGATGTCAACGCCATCGCCCAGTACTACGCCGGCGCCTCGGGCGCCGCCAAGCCTTGAGCGGAGAATCCCATGGAATACCAGCGCCCCAACCATGTGGAAACGCCCGAGGAGCAGGCCCGCGTCCAGCACAGCGAGTGGCATTACCTCAAGATCTTTGTGGTGGTGGTTGTCGCCATCGTGCTCGTGGCCGCCATCAGCTTTGGCGTGCAGGTGAGCAAGAGCATGGGCGAGCTGGCCCATGAGCGGCCCGCCGCAGCGCCCGCCCAGACCGCGCAAAAAACAGCAGCACCCGCCACCCCCAGCCCCGCACCCGCTACCGCCGCATCGGATGCAGCCCAACCAGCCCCAGCAGCTGCCACCGCCAGCGCAGCCAAAGCGCCAGCTGCTGCCAGCACTACCGCCTTTGCCCCGCCCGCCGCCGATGCGATTCCCGAAGGCCCGATGGGCGATGTGGTCCGCCGGGGCGAGCAGATCTTTCTGCACACCAGCACACAGGCCAAGGCCTTTGTCGGCAATACGCTCAACTGCGTCAACTGCCACCTGGATGCAGGGCGCGCCGCCCACTCCGCACCGCTGTGGGGCGCCTACACGCAATACCCGGCCTACCGCAGCAAGACCAAGAGCGTGGACACCTTCTCCGAACGCCTGCGCGGCTGCTTCATGTACAGCATGAACGGCAAGGCCCCGCCCCATGGCGATGAGGTGTTGGTAGCACTGGAGGCCTATGCCTACTGGATGTCCAAGGGCGCGCCAGTGGGGGAGAAGCTGCCCGGCGCCGGCTACCCCAAGGTGGCCAAACCCGCCCAGGTGCCCGACTATGCGCGCGGCCAGAAGGTGTTCAACGCCCAGTGCGCGCTGTGCCATGGCGATGACGGCCAGGGCCAGCGCAGCGGCGATGTGCAGGTCTTCCCTCCCCTCTGGGGCAAGCATTCGTACAACTGGGGCGCCGGCATGCATGAGGTGGACAAGGCCACCGGCTTTATCAAGGCCAATATGCCGCTTGGCAAAGGCAATACGCTCAGCGACCAGGACGCCTGGGATGTGGCGACCTACATCAACAGCCACGAGCGCCCGCAGGACCCGCGCTTTACCGGCAATATTGCAGATACGCGAAAGCGCTTCCACGACAGCGAGTTCTCGCTCTACGGCCAGACCGTCAACGGCCAGCAACTGGGCCGGGGCGCCCCATAAAAAAACTGCCAACGCCGCCCCTGTAGAGGGCATGCGTTGGCAGCTTTGCTATCGGTCCAATCAGGTGCCAGGCGCTATGCCACCAGGCACCTGCCGGTGATCAGCGCTCCACCGTGCGGTTCCAGCGCTTGTTCCACTCGGGGCGGTCGGCGTTGACCACATCCCAGTCCACGGCCACGGCGTTCTTCAAGATGGCGTTCATCTTGTTCTGCTCTTCGGCCGGCTTGCCTTGCAGCTTGGTCTTGGGGTTCACGGGGTTGTAGCTGCCGTTTTCCATCGCCAGCGCCTGGGCTTCCGGGCTCACCAGGTACTCCACCAGCTTTTGCGCCAGCTCGGACTCGGGGTTGTTGTTGAGCACGCACATGGCGGTCATCAGCACAACAGCGCCTTCCTTGGGCGCCACATATTCCATCGGGATGCCCTTGGACTTCATCAGCTCGGCCTGCGTCAGGGTGTAGGGGAAGATGGCTGCATCACCGGCCTGCATCATCTCCACCACCTTGGACGAATTGGGGATGTACTCCACCACATTCGGGCCAATGGTCGTCGGCCAGGCCTTGAAGGCCGGGTCCACGTTCTTTTCGTTGCCGCCCTTGAGGCGGTTGAACATCAAAAAGGCATGCAGGCCAAAGGACGAGGCCGGCATCGACTGCACCACCACCTTGCCCTTGAGCTTGGGGTCGGCCAGGTCGTTCCAGGAAGTGGGTGCAGCCCAGCCCTTTTCGGCAAACATCTTGGTGTTGTAGGCCAGGCCGGTCAGGCCCATCGACAGGCCGATCGCGCTGTCCTTGATCTTGGCGATGTCCGGGATCTCGCTGTAGCCGGCAGCGGGCTTGAGCTTTTCGCACAGGCCCATGCTGATGGCGCGGTACATCACGCCGTCATCCAGGGTCATGACCTGCATCTGGGCCTTGTCCTTGGAAGCCTGGGCCTTGGCCAGGATATCGGTCGAGGTTCCCGGCACCACCACCACCTTGACGTTGTTGGCCTTCTCGAACGCGGGGAACACGAACTGCGAGTAGGTGCGCTCCATGTTGCCGCCATTCATGCCGATGTAGATGGTTTTGGTCTGTGCCTGCACCGCGCTGGCCGCAGCCACCACAGAGGCCATCAGGGCGATGGCGCGCACAGGAGTTTTGAGGGTCGTCGTCCAAGAAGACATGTGGATTCCTTTCAGGTTGAACATGCGAGGTCGGTAAATCGGTCTATACGGAAAGCATCGATCGGTGTGCTGCTGCGGCCCTGGGCAATCAGCTCGGCCATCACATCGCCCACGCCCGGCCCGAGCTGGAAGCCACCGCCGGCAAAACCAAAGGCATGGTAGAGACCGGCCAGGCGGCTGCTGGCGCTGATGATGGGTTCGTGGTCGGGCAAGGCGCCTTCGTTGCCGCTCCAGGTGCGGATCAGCTGGGCGTTCTTCAACTGGGGAAGCAGCTCCACCAGCTGCGGCAGCTGCGCCCAGACGGTGGTGTGGCGGTTGCGCGCGCGGGTGTCGTCCAGCACCAGGCCAGGCCCGCCACCAAACACCACATTGCCCCGGCGCACCTGGCGGCAGTAGATGCTGCCGCCCTCCACGCCCAGGCTCCAGTGCAAAAAGAAGGGCAAGGGCTCGGTCACGCCCATGGCCGGCGGCCGGATGCGCATGGGCACCGGCTCGCCGCATTGCTCGGCAAACTGGCCGGCCCAGGCGCCTGCGGCGTTGACCACCACATTCGCGCGGATCTCCATCTCGGGCGTGCGCACCACAAAGCGCTGGCCATTGTGCGCCACATCCAGCACCGGGCTGTGCTCGAACACCTGGGCCCCGGCCCGCGCGGCCGCCGTGGCAAAGGCCGGCGACAGCAGGCGCGGATTGGCCTGGCCATCATCGGGGCAGAACGAGCCGCCCACGACCTTGGCGCCGCCGACCGGAAAGCGCTTGTGCAGCTCCGCGCCATCGAGCAGCTGCAGGTCCAGCCCACAGTCGCGCGTCTTCTCGGCATAGCGCACTAACGATTCCATATCCGCCTGCGAGCGGGCAATCTTGAAGTGGCCCGAGCGCTCGTACTCGGCCTCGGTGCCAATCAACTCGGTCAGGCGCCCCCAGTGCTGATGAGAGCGTTGCGACAGCGGCAGCATCGCCAGCGACCGTCCCTGGCGGCGCACACCACCAAAGTTGACGCCGCTCGAGCGCGAGCCGCACAGATCGCGCTCGACCACCACCACCTGGATGCCGCGTTTGCGCAAGAACAGCGCCGTGCTCGCGCCCATGATGCCGCCACCAATCACCACCACCTCGGTGGCCAGTTGCTTAACCATGGCTGGCCTCCTGGTCCGTGCTGACCACGGTCATGTCCAGCGGCAGGGGCTTGATCGGCGCCTGGCCCCGGATGCGGCCTATCTGCGCCACCGGCACCTTCAAGGTGTCGGCCAGGATCTCGGTCGCAGCCACACCGCACATGCGGCCCTGGCAGCGGCCCATGCCAACCCGGCACAGCGCCTTGATGCGGTTGATATCGCCCTGCGGCTGGGTGGCAGCGGTAGCGCGCAGCTCAGCCGCCGTGATGTTTTCGCAGCGGCAGACCACCAGCGCATCGGGCGCACGCGCCGCCCAGTCGTCGGGAAAGGGAAACGCCACCTCCAGCGCCTGGCGGAACTGCTGCGTCTTGTCCAGCTGCTGGCGCAGCTTGGCCTGGCGCGCTGCATCGGTTGCAATGCCCCGGTCCTGCAGCAAAGCCAGTGCGGCCAGCTCGCCCGACATCTCGGCCGCGTCAGCCCCCATGATGCCGGCGCCATCGCCCGCCAAATAGACGCCGGGCACGCTGCTGCGCCGGTCGGCATCGATCTGCGGCACATAACAGCGGTGCAAGGGGGCAAAGGCGAACTCGCAGCCCAGCAGATCGGCCAGCTGCGTCTCGGGCCGCAGCGCATAGCCCAGGCCGATGGCGCTGCAGGCGGTGTGCTGTTCGGCGCCCTGTGCATCCTTCCACACGAGGGCCTGCACGCGGTCTGCGCCTTCGGCGCGCAGCAGCTGCACGCCATGGTGCACCGGCACATCGTGGAACATCAGCCAGCTCAAAAAATACACGCCCTTGGCCGCCACCGCCGGCTGGGCCAGCATGGCGGGTGCCGCCTTGTAGCGCTGCACCGCCGGGGCCGTATCCAGCACTGCCAGCACCCGGCCACCGGCCTTGGCGTACTGGTAGGCCACCAGATACAGCAAGGGGCCGGTGCCGGCAAACACCACCGCGTCACCAATCGCACAGCCCTGGTACTTCAAGGCCACCTGGGCGCCTCCCAAGGTGTAGACACCCGGCAGGGTCCAGCCGGGCAAAGGCAGCACCCGGTCGGTGGCGCCGGTGGCGACGATCAGATCGCGCCAGCGCAGGGTATTGGCTGTGCGCTGCGCCGTGTGCAGCAGGTCCAGGCTGTGGCCCTGGGCGTTCCAGACGAGCGTATCGGGCCGGTAGTCCAGCTGCGGGCGCAGGCGGTCAAAGGTCTGGTGCAGGTCGCTGGCGCGGCCAGCCTCAAAGCCATACAGATCCTTGGGCGTGCGGCCAAAGCCATCGGGCTGGCGGCGGTAGATCTGGCCTCCGGCCTGGGGTGCCTCGTCAATGACCACCGGGCGCAGGCCATGGGCCAGCAGGGTTTGCGCGGCGCGGATGCCGGCGGGCCCGGCACCCACGATGACGGGCGGGCCGTCAGCGGGCCGGGGATCGTCCAGGTAGAAATCGCTGCCGATCATGGTTGCACCTGGCTGGCATTGGTGGCATTGGCAGCGGCCACGGCCTCTGCCGTGGTGCAGATCTGCATGCCCGCCTGCAGCAAGGTCGAGCAGGCGCGCAGCTTGCGGCCGGCCTGCTCACCACCCAGCGTGACCCAGCAGTCCTGGCAGGCGCCCATCATGCAAAAGCCCGCGCGCGGGGTGTGGGCAAACTCATGGCTGCGCAGCTGGGCCGACTGGGTCAGCACGGCAGTCAGCACCGTGTCGCCCTGCAGCGCCTGGGCCGGCTGGCCGTTGAGCACGAAGTGCAGCGGCGCGCGGCCCTGCTCCTTGAGGCGCACCAGCTGGCCGGCCGGCAAAAGGGGAGTAGCGTGTGCCATCAGTGCTTGCCGATCAGGATGCGGTCCAGGCCATAGACCTTGTCGAGCAAGAGCATCAGCCCCAGCGTGATGAAAACGATCAGCGCCGACACCGCTGCCATCATCGGGTCCAGCGACTCGGTGGCATACATGTACATGCGCACCGGCAAGGTCACCGTGCTGGGCGAGACCACAAAGATCGACATGGTCAGCTCGTCAAAGCTGTTGATGAAGGCCAGCAGCCAGCCGCCGGTGATGCCGGGCAGAATCATCGGCAAGGTGATGCGCTGGAACACCTTGGCATTGCTCGCGCCCAGCGAGTAGGCGGCCTGCTCGGCGCTGCGGTCAAAGCCAATCAGCGCGGCCATCACCAGGCGCATGGTGTAGGGCATCACCACCAGCGCATGGGCAAAGATCAGCCAGCCAAAGCTGCCCTGGCCGCCCACCAGCGAGAACATGCGCAGCATCGCCACACCCAGCACCAGGTGAGGAATGATCAGCGGCGACAGGAACAGCGCCTGCAGCGCGCCACGGCCGGGGATCTCATAGCGCACCAGCGCAATGGCAGCGGGCACAGCCAGCGCCGTCGAGATGGAGGCGGCAGCCACCGCCAGGCCCAGGCTGTTCCAGAACGACTGGACAAAGTCGGCATGGTGCAGCACCTGCTCAAACCAGCGCAGCGAGAAGCTGGTGGTGGGCAGGGTCAGAGTCTCGGCCGGGGTGAAGGCCACCAGGCAGACGATCACCAGCGGCGCCAGCATGAAGATGATGACCAGCGCGTTGAAGATCAGGGCAATGGGTCCGTTTTTTTGCATGTCAGTTACCTCGCCTCTCAGCCCAGGGTCTTCTTGTAGCGGCCTTCAACCATGCGGTTCCAGCCCAGCATGATCACCAGGTTGGCGGCCAGCAGCACAAAGGCGATGGCCGCGCCCAGCGGCCAGTTCAGCTCGTGCAGGTACTCGTCATAGATCAGGGTGGCGACCATCTTGACCCGGCGCCCGCCCAGCAGGCCGGGAATCGCAAACGAGCTGGCAGCCAGGCCAAACACGATCAGGCTGCCCGAGAGAATGCCGGGCAGCACCTGCGGAAACACCACGCGGCGCAAGGTGGTGAAGTGCGAGGCACCCAGCGATAGCGAGGCGCTCTCGACCGAAGGATCGAGCTTTTGCAGCGAGGTCCAGACGGGGATCACCATGAAGGGCAGCATCACATGCACCAGTGCAATGACGATGGCCGTCTCGTTGTAGAGCAGCTTGACCGGGCCGATGCCCACCAGGCGGAAGATGTCATTGATCAGCCCTTCTGGGCCCAGCAGCATGCTCCAGCCAAAGGCCCGCACCACCACCGAAATCAGCAGCGGCGCCAGGATGATCAGCAAGAAGATGGAGCGCCAGGGCGCGCGCATCTTGCTCAGGATGTAGGCCTCGGGCGCGCCGATGGCGATGCAGATCAGGGTGACCAGGCCCGAGATCCACAAGGTACGCCAGAAGATCTCGTAGTAGTAGCTGTCGGTGACGATGTGCACATAGTGCTCAAACGTGAAGCTGCCCGCGACCGGGCCGGTGTCCACGTGGTAGGCATTGAAGGACAGGATGGTGGTCAGCAGCAGCGGCACGGCCAGCATCACCGCAAACAGCAGCAGCGCCGGAGCGCTCATGGCCCAGGGGGCCCAGGTGCGGCGCTCGCTCATGCGGCCACCCCGTCACCGGCGATCAGGCGCACATTGCGGTCGGACCAGTCGATGCCCACCTGGCTGCCCACCTGGTGGGGCGCCTCGCCATCGTTGGCTGCCGTCACGGTGATGCTGCCCAGCGGGCATTCCACGGTGTAGAGCCACAGGTTGCCCAGGAAGAAGCGCTCGCGCACGGTGCCCTGGGTGCGGCCGGCCGAGCTGGCCGACAGCTGGATTTTCTCGGGGCGCAGGCCCAGCAACAAACGCGTGCCGTGGCTGGCCGCAGCAGCCGGCACATCCTGCACCGCCATCTGCACATCGCCCACATGCGCCAGCCACTGGCCGCCCTGGGCATGCACGGTGGCCTGCAGCAGGTTGGCCTTGCCGACGAAGGTGGAGATAAAGGCGTTGTGCGGGTGTTCGTACACCGTGTGCGGCGTGTCCACCTGGGTGATACGGCCGGCCTCCATCACCACCACGCGGTCGCTGATCGACATCGCCTCGCTCTGGTCGTGCGTGACCATGATGGTGGTCGTGCCCACCTTGCGCTGGATCTCGCGCAGCTCGAACTGCATCTCCTCGCGCAGCTTGGCATCCAGGTTGGACAGCGGTTCATCGAGCAGCAGCACCGGTGGCTTGATAACCAGCGCCCGGGCCAGGGCCACGCGCTGGCGCTGGCCGCCCGAGAGTTCACGCGGGTAGCGGTCGGCATAGGGCCCCAGGTGCACCAGGGCCAGCGCTTCGCTGGCGCGCTCGCTGCGCTCGGGCTGCGCCACCTTGCGCATCTCCAGGCCAAACTCGACGTTCTCACGCACGGTCATGTGCGGGAACAGCGCATAGGTCTGGAACACGATGCCCAGGCCGCGCTCATTGGCCTTGGCGCGCGTGATGTCCTTGCCGTCGAGCTCAATACGGCCTTCGGTCACATCCACAAAGCCGGCAATCATCTGCAAGCTTGTGGTCTTGCCGCAGCCCGAGGGGCCGAGCAAGGAGACGAACTCGCCCTTTTGCACATCCAGGTTGAACTGGCTGACCACCCGGTTGGGGCCGTACTGTTTGGAGACGTTGTGGATACGCAGAAAACTCATGGAAATCACCTCGGTGGCACAGGGTTGCGGGGCCCGTCGGCCATGTCGCACGAATGAACGACATTTGCAACTATTTATCTATTTTCGGAATGTGGTTTGAATCCATACACGGTGTAAACACTGATAATGGAAGATAAATTTGATTTATTCCGATAAATGGAATAAAAATCAGATCCACCGAATTTTTATTCCGGAAAACCATGAGCACCGACACCTCTGAGGACAACAGCCACCAGCGCGGCACCCTGCACCGCAGCTTTTTGGTGATGCGCGCGCTGGCCGCGCACCAGACCGAAGGCGTGCGCGTGACCCATCTGGCCAAGGAAATCGGCCTGACCCAGGCCACCACGCACCGGCTGCTGCAGGGCCTGATCCAGGAGGGCATGGTGGAGCAGGACCAGGTGCACAAGCTCTACCGGCTGAGCCTGGATTTGTTCTCGCTGGCCGCCCAGGCCGGCGCGGTGAGCGACCTGCGCAGCCTCGCGCGCCCGGTGCTGCTGCGCCTGTGCGCCAGCCTCAATGACACGGTGATCTTGATGGTGCGCTCGGGCTTTGACGCGGTCTGCCTGGACCGCATCGAAGGCCAGTTCCCGATCCGCACCTTCACCGGCGATATCGGCGGGCGCGTGGCGCTGGGTGTGGGCCAGGGCTCGCTGGTCATCCTGGCCAACCTGCCCGAGGCCGAGCGCGAGGAGGTGCTGCGCTTCAACCTGCCGCGCATGCAGCACTACAACGTCTATGACGAGGTCTACATGCGCACCGAGATCGACAAGGCGCACCGCCAGGGCTATACCGCCAAGAACTCCGGCCTGCTCGAAGGCATGGCCGGCCTGGCCGTGCCGGTGTTTGACCGGGGTGGCCAGGTGGTCGCCGCCCTGTCGATCGGCACCCACACCGCGCGCCTGAGCGACGAGCGCCTGCCCATCGTGCGCGACATGCTGCTGCGCGAAGCCAAAACGCTGAGCGCCCAGATCAACCCCTTTGACCCGACCTTGCGCCACCCGATGCATGCGATCTCCACCGGGGACCGCACCCGCTCGATGTAAGCGGCGCCAGCCTCTACCCCCTTTTCTCCCGCCCTCTCACCCTTTCAGCGCTACTGACCCCCGCCATGGCCTCCAGCACCCCTTTGCACCTCATCATCAAAAGCGGCGGCAGCGCTGCGATCCCGGAATGGACGGCCCTGTTTGCCGAATTTGCACCCCATGTGGTCGTGCATGACTGGAACAGGCCGCCGGCTGACCGCAGCCTGGTGGATTTTGCGATGGTCTGGGAGCCAGAGACCGGCGCGCTGGCCCGCTATCCGCAGCTCAAGGCCATCTTCAGCTCGGCCGCTGGCGTGGACCATATCCTGGCCGATAGCGAACTGCCGCCAGCGCTGCCCATCGTGCGCATGGTCACGGGCGAGTCGCAGCAGCGCATGGCCGAGTTCTGCCTGATGGCCACCTTGATGCTGCAAAAAAACATGCCGCGCGCGCTGGCCCAGCACCGCCAGCAGCAGTGGATCGAATTCAACCCGCCCCATGTGGCCAGCGAGCTGCGCGTGGGCATTCTGGGCCTGGGCACCCTGGGGGCTGCTGCCGCGCAGATGCTGCGCGCCGTGGGCTACCCGGTGCAGGGCTGGTCGCAAACGCGCAAGCAGATCGAGGGCGTGACCAGCTACTGCGGCCAGGAAGAGCAGGCCGCCTTTTTGCGCAGCAGCCAGGTGCTCATCTGCCTGCTGCCCGATACGCCTGCGACCCGGGGCATTCTCAATGCCCAGCTGTTTGCCCATCTGCCCGCTGGCGCCCAGCTGGTCAATGCCGGCCGGGGCACGCAGCTCCACAGCGCCGACCTGGTGGCTGCGCTCGACAGCGGCCAGTTGGGCGGTGCGCTGCTGGATGTCACCGAGCCCGAGCCCTTGCCGGCTGACTCGCCGCTGTGGACACACCCGCGCGTCATCCTCACGCCCCACATCGCCGCCAGCGCCAGCCGCCGCGCCAAGGCGCGCCAGGTGGCCTTGTCGATGGCGCAGTGGCAGGCCGGGCAGGCGCTGGACAACTGCTTTGACCGGGTGCGCGGCTACTGATCAACCCGGGTACATGGGGCCGGCCAGGCAGCTGAAAGCCGGGCTGCTGCCAGGCCGCTACTGGCGCCATATCCGAGTGTTTTGCGATGCCAAGCCCTTGGCACCATCAGGGCCGCCCAATAGCCGCTAGGATGCGAGCCGCCCTCGTCTGCATCCCCTCCTCTCCATGTCCACCCCTTCCCCTGTGCCCAGCCAGTGCGCGACGCTGATTGGGCTTTCTGCCGTGCTCTGCTGGTCTGCACTGGTGAGCCTGTTCCGCAGCGTTGCCGAACACCTGGGGGCGATAGGCGGGGCCGCCTGCGTGTTCTCGCTCAGCGCCTTCTTGGTGACCTGGCGCTTTGGCCTGCCGCGCGCCGCGCAGCTCAAGGCCATGCACCCGGCCTATGTGCTGGGCTGCGGCCTGCTGTTTGTGCTCAATGAAATTGCCTTCTCGCTGTCCCTGGGCTGGGCCAGCCACCGGGGCCAGACGCTGGAGCTGGGCATGATCAACTACCTCTGGCCCAGCCTGACCTTGGTGATGGCCACGGTGCTGGGGCTGCAGCGCTTTCGCGCCGGCCTGGTGCCGGGGGTGCTGCTGTCGATGGCCGGCATTGTGCTGGTGGTCAAGGGCGACAACGCGCTGTCGCTGGCCAGCCTCTGGGCCAATGTGCAAAGCAACCCGCTGGCCTATGCATTAGCGCTGTGCGCGGCCTGCCTCTGGCCCTGCTATTCGGTGGTGTCCAAGCGCTACACCCAGGGCGCCAATGCGCTGCCGGCCTTTCTCTGGGCCGTGGCCGCCGTGCTGTGGATCAAGTACGCACTCAGCCCCGAACCACCGCTGCGCTTTACCCTGCCCGCGCTGCTGCAGCTGGGCCTGCTCAGCGGCTTGACCGCCCTGGGCTACAGCTGCTGGGACCATGGCCTGCGCGCGGGCAACCTCACGGTGATGGCCGTGGGCTCTTACTTCACCCCCGTGCTGTCGGCCCTGGTCGGTACCGTCTGGCTGCAGGTGCAGCCGTCCTGGAGCTTTTGGCAAGGGGTGCTGCTGGTGACGCTGGGATCGTTGGTCTGCTGGTGGTACACCCGCAGCCCCACCTTGGCCGATGGAAAAAAGCTGGCCGGATAAAGGGGTGGCTGCCGCATGCATGCCGGTTTGGTATACACATACAAACACCTAGTCGTCGCCCGCTGGCCAAACGCGCTCGGCGCACTATAGTGGGCGGGTTGACCGCGTTTTTTCCGAGCTGCCCATGGACTACTCCCGCCCCAACCATATCCCCACTGCCGCCGAGCAAGATGCCGACAAGCGCCTGGAGCTGCGTGGCCTGATCGCATTTGCCGTGCTCACCGTGGTGGCCACCATAGCTGCCGCACTGGTCTTTGGCAGCCATATCGCCTAAGCGCTAATCGCCCCAAGCCACACTGCGCCAACCTGCCGGGCGCCACTGAATGGCAGCTAGGTAGCAGCTCGATGCTGGCTACCAGGCCTGCAGGGCTGTGCTTTTCCGGCTAGGATGCAAGGCTGCTTTTCACAGCTGTCCCTGCATCCAGCCGCGCTCCCATGTCTTCCTCCCCGACGCCCTCTTCCCAGGCCGCTTCGCAACGCGCCACCTTGATTGGCCTGTCGGCCGTGCTGTGCTGGTCCACGTCGGTGGGCCTGTTTCGCAGCGTGGCCGAGCACCTGGGGCCCATTGGCGGGGCGGCAGCGGTGTTTACCTTGGGCGCCCTGCTGGTCACGCTGCGTTTTGGCCGCCCGCGCCTGGCGCAGCTGCGCGCCATGCACCCGGTCTACCTCTGGGGCTGCGGCCTGCTGTTTGTGCTCTACGAGATCGCGCTGTCGCTGTCGCTGGGCTTTGCCAGCAACCGGGGCCAGACGCTGGAGCTGGGCATGATCAACTACCTGTGGCCGAGCCTGACCATTGTGCTGGCCACCGTTTTTGGGCTGCAGCGCTTTCGTGCGGGCCTGGTGCCCGGGGTCTTGCTGGCCATGGCCGGCATCGTGCTGGTGCTCAAGGGCGACAGCGCGCTGTCCATCGCCAGCCTCTGGGCCAATGTGCAAAGCAACCCGCTCGCCTATGGCCTGGCGTTCTCGGCCGCCTGGCTATGGCCCTGCTACTCGGTCATCGCCAAGCGCTATGCGCATGGCGCCAATGCGCTGCCCGCCTTTCTCTGGGCCGTGGGCGCGGTGCTCTGGGTCAAGTACGCGCTCAGCGATGAGCCGGCGCTGCACCTGTCGCTGCCGGCCATCGTGCAGCTGTGCATGCTCAGCGGCCTCACCGCGCTGGGCTACAGCTGCTGGGACCATGGCCTGCGCGCGGGCAACCTCACGGTGATGGCCGTGGGCTCGTACTTCACGCCCGTGCTGTCGGCGCTGGTAGGCACCGTCTGGCTGCAGGTGCAGCCGTCGTGGAGCTTTTGGCAGGGGGTAATGCTGGTGACCGCCGGCTCGCTGATCTGCTGGTGGTGTACCCGCAGCACATAAGCAGCACAGGGCTGACTGCTCAGCCCTTGCGCGCCGCTTCCAGCGCGGCAATGTCAATCTTGGTCATGCCCATCATCGCCTCGAACACGCGCTTGGCCGCAGCGCGGTCGGGGTCGGACATGGCCGCAGTCAGCATGCGGGGCGTGATTTGCCAGGAGATGCCCCAGTGGTCCTTGCACCAGCCACAGGCACTTTCCTGCCCGCCATGGCCAACGATGGCGTTCCACAGGCGGTCGGTCTCGGCCTGGTCGTCCGTGGCGATCTGGAAGGAAAAGGACTCATTGTGCTGAAAATGCGGCCCGCCGTTGAGCCCAATGCAGGCAATGCCCGCCACGTTGAACTCCACCACCAGTACATCGCCCTGCCGGCCATCGGGGTAGTCCCCCGGCGCGCGGTGCACGGCGCCCACAGAGCTGTCCGGAAAAGTCCGGGCATAGAACTGCGCGGCATCGAGCGCATCCCCCTGGTACCAGAGGCATACGGTATTTTTTGCGGTCATCGTCGGTCTCCTGTTTGCACAGACGACTAGCCTAGCGGCTCGCAGCCCGCCTGCAAGTAGGACAGCGCTGCACAGCAAGGACGCCGCCGCACTGCGGGCGACAAGGCCTCAGGCGCCGCTGCGCCTTTTCTCGCGCAGCATGAACAGGTACAGACCCTCGACTTTCTCGCGCGCCCAGGGCGTCTTGCGCAAAAAGCGCAGGCTGGAGTTGATGCTCGGGTCCAGGCAAAAACAACGCACTGGGATGCGCTCACCCAGCTCTTCCCAGCCAAAGTACGCGACCAGCTCGTTCAGGATGTGCTCCAGGGTCAGGCCATGGAGGGGGTTGTTGGGCTGTTCGGCGGTGCTCATGGCCGCCATTGTCGCCCAGCCGGGGCACGGGCCGCGTGGCTGGGGCTTTGCGGGCCGCACATCTGCGCAGCCCGGCGGGGCACTCTTCAGCGGCTAATCGCCATCTCCGCCGCGCAGCACCTGGCGCACCACATCCCCACCAAACCCCCGGCTGGCCAGAAAGCGCATCTGCTTGGCCCGCTCCTGCGGGCTCTCGGGCGGCGCGCCAAAACGGCGTTGCCAGACCTCGCGGGCGCGCTGCAGCTCGGTGCTGCGCAGGCGCTCGCGGGCATCGGCGATCAGCAGGGCATCCACGCCTTTGTGGCGCAGCTCCTGCAGCACGCGGCTGGCGCCATAGCGGGCGGCCTTGGTGTGGATCACGCTGTCGACCACGCGCTGGGCGCTGATGAAGCCCTTGGCTTCGAGCTCGTCGAGGATGGCTGCCAGGTCCTCGCCCTCTTGCACATGGGGGCCGAGCTTGGCCAGCAGCTCGGCACGCGAATGCTCGCGCTGCGCCAGATAGCGCAGCGCCCGGCCCTTGAGGGAGAGTTTGCTGAAAGACATCGGTTCAAATTGCTATAAAACAAATAGCTGCTTGCGCACAGGTTCTGTGCACAAGCAGCTATTCTCAGCGCTGTGGCTAGGCGGCTATCAGCCTTCGGTGCCGGTCGCTACCGGGCCGTCCACCACGCCGTCTTCGGCGGGGCGCAGGCTGATGTTCAGGCTCTCGCGCACCTTGTTCTCGATCTCGATGGCGAGGTCGGAGTTCTCACGCAAGAACTCGCGCGAGTTGTCACGGCCCTGGCCGATCTTCTCGCCGTTGTAGGCGTACCAGGCACCGCTTTTCTCGATGATGCGGGCATTGACGCCCATGTCCAGAATTTCGCCTTCGCGCGAGATGCCTTCGCCAAACAGAATGTCGAACTCGGCCGTCTTGAACGGAGGCGATACCTTGTTCTTGACCACCTTGACCTTGGTTTCGTTGCCGATGGCCTCGTCACCACGCTTGATGGTGCCGGTGCGGCGGATATCGAGGCGCACCGAGGCGTAGAACTTCAGCGCATTACCGCCGGTGGTGGTCTCGGGGCTGCCGAACATCACGCCGATCTTCATGCGGATCTGGTTGATGAAGATGACCATGCAGTTGGTCTTCTTGATCGTGGCGGTGAGCTTGCGCAGTGCCTGGCTCATCAGGCGGGCCTGCAGACCGGGCAGCTGGTCACCCATTTCGCCTTCGATTTCCGCCTTGGGGGTCAGGGCCGCGACCGAGTCGACAACGATCAGGTCCACCGCGCCGGAGCGCACCAGGCTGTCCACAATCTCCAGCGCCTGCTCACCGGTGTCGGGCTGGCTGATCAGGATATCGCCCAGGTTCACGCCCAGCTTTTGGGCATAGCTGGTGTCCAGCGCATGCTCGGCATCGATGAAGGCGCAGGTGCCGCCCAGCTTTTGCATCTCGGCAATCACCTGCAGGGTCAAGGTGGTCTTGCCCGAGGATTCAGGGCCGTAGATCTCGATGACCCGGCCGCGTGGCAGGCCGCCAACGCCCAGCGCAATGTCCAGACCCAGCGAGCCGGTCGACACCACCTGGATGTCCGACACCGCTTCGCCTTCGCCCAGCTTCATGATGGTGCCCTTGCCGAACTGCTTTTCGATCTGGGCCAGGGCGGCGGCCAGGGCCTTGGCTTTTTCGCTGTTGGCTTCGGGTTTGGTGGCGGGTGCGTTCATGGATTTCTCCTTGCGTTTGATGGTCATGTCGTCGATCTGGGGATCCAGCTGTTTGCATATACAGCCTGGATGCTTGAACAGTAGTTTATGGGATGGGTATATTTTATAGAAGCATTTTTTTAGTCAGTTTAGTTGACTATATGCACAATAGCGACTTCGCCCTTTTTCAGCTTTTTAGACTGCTCGCCATGCCCATTCTTCTGCCCCATTTGCCCGATGACAGCTGGCGCCTGACCCATATGGGCCGCCTGCTGGGCCACGCGATGCGCCGTTTTGATACCCGTGTGCTGCAGCTGATGGCCCAGGACGAGGCCGTGCCGCTGGCGCTGTCGCACCTGGCCGAGCGCGACCAGGTGAGCGCCGCCCATGTCCACATCACCCGCCACCTGTCGCTGGCCGGCGACCGCCTGGTGGACCTGGCGGCGCGCGCGGGCATGAGCAAGCAGGCCATGGCCCAGCTGGTGGACCAGTGCGAAGCCTGGAACCTGGTGACCCGCGAGCGCGACCCGCGCGATGCCCGCGCCCGCATCGTGCGTTTTACCGAGACCGGCCTGCTGTGGCTGCAGGCGTTTGAGCGGGCCGTCACCCAGGCCGAGGCGGAGTTCCGCGCCGAGGTCGGCGAGCAGGTCGCCACCGTGGTGCAGCTGGGGCTGGAGGTCTATGGGGCCGACAGCTGAGCGGTTGCGCTTTGCTGCGTTCAGCGGCGCTTGCGCTCGAATTTGTAGAACAGGTTGGGCTCGGAGACGATGTAGATGTTGCCGCTGTGGTCCATCGCCAGGCCTTCGGGCTGCGGCACCCGGTTGGCCAGCCCCGCCATATCGGCCCACAGCGGCATCACGCTGAGCAGGTCACCGGCTCGGCTGTATTCGTACAGCACCGACGACTCCTCCCCCAGCAGCAGCAGGTTGCCGCTGCGCGGATCGACCTCGATGGCGGCCAGATCGGTGCTGGGCATGTCGTCCACCGCCGGCACCTCCCAGGTCGAGACTTTCATATCGACCAGGCCCGGCTTGAGCTTGGACAGCGGCGCATCCATCACCAGCACCTGCATCGGCCATTTCTCGGTCACGGCCAGCAGCTGCTGGCGCTTGGCATCCCAGCCCAGGCCTTCAAGCGCAAAATTCTTGATGGCGATGTCATTGAGCTGCACATAGGGACTGTGGTCGAGCGATACCTCGGTCACCCCCTTGCCAAACTGCACCCAGTAGATGCGGTTGCTGCGCTCGTCGGCAATCGCAAACCAGTCGCCCTGGATATGGGCGATGCCTTCGGTGTCGCGGGCGCCAAGCAGCGGCGCCAGCCGCAGCAAGCGGCCATCGGTGCTCAGCTCGGCAATCTGGGGCGGGCGGTTGGTCACCGCAAACAAGGTCTGGGTCTCGGGGTTGAAGGCCAGGCCTGAGAGGTTGTCGGCAATGCCGCTGACCACCTTGGCATCGATGCTGGCCCGGTAGTGCGGCAGGTTGGCAGGCGGTGCCGAGCGCGGTGCAGACTGCAGCGCATCGGTCTGCCCCGGCATGGCAATGACGTGGTGCCACTGCAGGTACAGGGCGGTCAGCACCAGCAGGGCCGTCACCGCGACCAAGCGGCGCTGCCGCTGCGACGCCTGCCATCTGACCTGTACCTTGGACCCTGGTTTCATCACCACCTGCTGCAATCTCCCCCCACCAGCCACAGGCCGGGTGCCCGCGTGTTCTGGTCAAGACGAGGCGCTATCCTACGTGAGGCCTGCCCCGGTTTGATGACGGCCCGGCCGGATTTACGTCTTTGCAACAAAAAAAGCAGGAGGCCAGCGCGGCGCACCACGGCCTCGCGGCTCACCCGCTTTGATCTATGCTTAGGTAGCCAGCCAGGCCATGGACTCGCCTAGAATCATTGGCACCATCCACATCACGACGACAACACCGATAGGAGACTGCATGCGAATACTGATTGCCGAAGACGACCAGGTGCTGGCCGATGGCCTGCTGCGCAGTCTCCGCAACTCCGGCGCCGTGGTCGACCATGTCTCCAATGGCACCGAGGCTGATGCCGCCCTGATGGCCAACAATGCTTTTGATCTGCTGATTCTGGACCTGGGCCTGCCGCGCATGCATGGGCTCGAAGTGCTCAAAAAGCTGCGCGCCCGGGGCTCGGCCATTCCGGTGCTGATTCTCACCGCCGCCGAGAGCGTGGACGACCGGGTCCAAGGCCTTGACCTGGGCGCCGATGACTACATGGCCAAACCCTTTGCGCTGTCCGAGCTCGAAGCCCGTGTGCGGGCGCTCACGCGCCGGGGCGTGGGCATGAGCACCAGCCTGATCCAGCATGGGCCGCTGGCCTACGACCAGGCCGGGCGTGTGGCCACGTTCGACGGCCGCATGCTCGAGCTCTCGGCCCGAGAGCTGGGCCTGCTGGAGGTGCTGCTGCAGCGCTCGGGGCGGCTGGTCAGCAAGGACCAGCTGGTCGAGCGCCTGTGCGAATGGGGCGAGGAGGTCAGCACCAATGCGATCGAGGTCTATATCCACCGCCTGCGCAAGAAGATAGAAAAGGGCCCCATCCGCATTGCCACCGTGCGTGGCCTGGGTTATTGCCTGGAGAAGATCCAGCCACCGGCCCCGCACTGACCTCCACCCTCCGGCCACAGCGGGGCGATGGCCGCCCCCGGCCCCATTCACGCAAGGACAGCCTTGGCCCTGTTTCGCAGCGAGCAGCGATCTTTGTTCGGAGAGATCCTTGACTGGATGCTCACGCCGCTGCTGCTTTTGTGGCCCGTATCGCTGGCATTGACCTGGCTGGTGGCCCAGGACCTGGCCAACAAGCCCTTTGACCGCGCGCTCGAATACAACGCCCATGCGCTGGCGCAGCTGGTGGGGGTGCAAGGCGGCAAAACCTATTTCAACCTGCCGCTGCCGGCCAGCGAGATCCTGCGCGCCGACGATGCCGACAAGGTGTACTACCAGGTGACCACCCCGTCGGGCATGTTTCTCGCGGGCGAATCGGCCCTGCCCATGCCCGCCAAGGACCTGGAGCGCAGCGTCGGCATGGTCCAGCTGCGCGATGGCGAGCTGCGCGGCGTGGATGTGCGCATCGCCTGGATCTGGGTGCAGCTGTCGCTGCCCGAGCCCAACCTGGCGCTGATCCAGGTTGCCGAGACGCGCGAGAAGCGCAGCGTGCTGGCCACCGAAATCATCAAGGGCGTCATGCTGCCGCAGTTCGTCATCCTGCCGCTGGCGGTGCTGCTGGTCTGGTTGGCGCTGGCGCGCGGCATCAAGCCCCTGCACCTGCTCGAAGAGCGCATCCGCGCGCGCAAGTCCGAAGACCTCTCGCCGATCCAGCACAAGGATGTGCCGCTCGAAGTGGTGCCACTGGTCGACTCGGTCAATGGCTTGCTAGAGCGCCTCAACGATTCACTGGCCACGCAGAAGCGCTTCCTCGCCGATGCTGCGCACCAGCTCAAAACCCCGCTGGCGGGCCTGCGCATGCAGGCCGAGATGGCCCAGCGCGCCGATGCCAAGGAAGACGACCTCAAGCTGTCCTTGCAGCAGATCGGGCGCTCGAGCATTCGCGCCACGCACACCGTCAACCAGTTGCTGTCGCTGGCGCGCGCCGAAGGGCCCAGCGCGCTGCTGCAGCGCACGCCCTGCAACCTGGCCGAGATTGTGCTCGACGCCATGCATGACGGCATTGACCGGGCCCTGGCCAAGCATATCGACATGGGCTATGACGGCATGCAGGTCGAGGACCGCGAAGTCTGGGTCAACGGCAATGCCACCTTGCTGGGCGAGCTGGTGCGCAACCTGCTGGACAACGCGATCAACTACACACCCTCCAGCGCCAGCGCGCCGGGCGTCATCAATGTTCGCCTGATGGCCGACCCCTTTGGCCATGTGATCGTGCTGCAGGTGGAGAACTCGGGCCCCGGCATTCCCGAAGAAGAGCGCGAGCGTATTTTTCAGCCCTTCTACCGCGTGCTGGGCAGCGAGGTCGATGGCTCGGGTCTGGGCCTGCCCATCGTGCAGGAAATCGCCCGCCAGCATGGCGCCACCGTGGGCCTGGAAGACGCGCACCCGCGCCAGGCCCAGCGCGGCGTGGTGTTCAGCGTGTGCTTTCCAACCACGCTGGCGCCGCAGCTGTCCAGCTGAACGGCCCTGCCATCAGGAGCAGCTGCGCAGCTCCTTGCCGTCCATCACATGCCAGCTCTGCACGCGCTTCTTGGTGGCCGCATCCATCTTGGGCCAGCGCACGGTGTAGCTCACGGCCTCGGGGCGCTCGACCACCACCTTGGCGCCGCTCACGCCTTTTTTGCCCATGGACGCCAGATGGCGCTCGGCCGCCTCTTCGCTGGAGAAGCGCCCCAGCGAGATGCCCGGCTCTAGGCTGGCGATGCGGGCGCGGTCGGTGCTGATGTCGAGCGCGCGCAGCTCGTCGCGGCGCGTGTCCAGCGCCTCCTGGCTGCTGAACTTGCCGACATAGACCATCCAGCGGCCGGCGCTGGTGCTGCTGTCCAGGCGCCAGCTGCCTTCTGGCAGCTTGGCCAGCTGCAGGCGCAGCGCGTCGACCTGCTTGGCGTCAAAGTTGCCGGCCACCAGGCATTCTTTTTTCTCGGGCTTCTCCGGTTTCTCTGCCGGCTTGTCGGCGGGCTTGTCCGTTGTCTTGGCTGCGAGCTTGTCGGCTTCTGCAGCCGTTTTGTCTGCGGTGTCGGTGGCCGGCTCAGCCACCGCAACGGCAGCGGGCTCGGATGCGGAAGCAGGTGCGGGTGCGGCCACCGGGGCTGGCGCCGGGGCGGTCTCTGCCGGCGCCGTGCGGGGCTGCTCCTGGGCCTGCTTGGCTTCCTGCGGCGTCAGAATGCGCAGCGCTTCGGGCTTGACCTGCTGCTGCACCCGCTCGGGCTCGGAGGGGTCTTCCGGGCCCCAGCCCAGGCTGCGCAGCATGCCTTGCGAGAAGGCGTAGTAGCCGGCATTGGCCAGTAGCAGCAGCACGATGGCAAAACGAATCATCTCCGCTCCTGTCTGATAGTTCTCTGATCCTGCGGCGCGCTCAGGCCGCGCCCGCCTGGGGCCGCACGCTGACTTCCGAGCTGGTCACATCGACGACGCCGGCGGCGGTCTGCACGCGCAAGGCGCCATCGGCGGCCACGCCCAGCGCCAGGCCAGCGGTGCCATCGCTCAGACCGACCTCGCGGCCGGCGAGCGCATCGCGCGCCGCATAGGCCGCCTGCAGCGGCGCAAAGCCCTGCTGCGCAAAGGCCTGGATGGCGGCCACCAGCGGCGGCACCACGGCCTGCAGCGCCTGGGGTGCATCCCAGCGGCCGTCCAGCATCTGCAGGCTGCCGGGAATCGTCGACAGGCCCTCGGCCAGCGGGGCCCGCACATTGATGCCGATGCCGATCACCACATAGCGCTCGGTCTGCTGCTGGCCATCACCCGCATGCGTACGGGCCGAGACAAAGCTGGCGGTCTCGACCAGAATGCCGGCGAGCTTGTGGTCGCCGGTCAGCCACAGGTCATTGGGCCATTTGAGGCCAATGGTGGGGGTGCTGGAGCCGGCCTCGGGCAGCTGGGGCTGCAGGCTTTGCGCCACCGACACGCCGACGGCCAGCGACAGGCCCGACCAGTCGGCTGGCGCCAGCGGCAGGCCCAGCGACATCAGCAGCGAATCACCGGCCTCGCTGCGCCAGGGCTTGCCCATGCGCCCGCGCCCTGCCGTCTGCTGCTCGGCCACCAGCAAGATGGGTTCCTGCCGGCCCGCGCGGGCGCGGCGCATCAGCTCGGTATTGGTCGAGTCAATGCTGGGCAGCACCTCGATCGTGAAGCCCGGCAACTGCGGCTCCACCGCCTCCCAGATCGCTTCAGCGGGCCAGCGAATCGGCGTGTTCTGCGCCTCGCTCATGCGCCCGCCTTGGCGGCCTTGGCGCCCTGGGTCTTCTTGTCGGCTCTGGCCTTCTTATCGCTCTTTTTCTTGTCCTTGGCCTTGTCCTTTTCCTTGCTCAGGGCCTTGTCTGCGGCCTTGGCCTTGTGCTTTTCCACTTTGGCAGGCTTGGCGGGCTTCGCCGCATCGGCATATGCTGCCTTGGCCTTGCGCTTCTTGGGCAGCACCGGCTCGGGCAAATCCGAGGCGGGCACCTTGGGCTTCCAGCCGCGCTTGGGCGCCAGCATCGTGCCCCGGCATTCGGCCGCGCCACAGTGGCAGGCATAGTCGGCCTTGAGCTTGGCGGTGTAGCGCTCTTCGATGATCAGGCCGTAGTCATAACCCAGCTCCTCGCCAGCGCTGATGTTGCGCAGCGCGCTGATGAAGATGCGGTCATCGGCCTCTTCGGCAAAGCAGTTGGGCTCGCAGCTGTGGTTGATCCAGCGGGCCGAGTTGCCGCCATCGCCTCCGTCGATGACGCGGTCGCCATCGATCTGGAAAAAGAAGGTGTGGTTGGGGTGGTCGGGGTCATGCGGGTGGCGGCGCTGGCTTTCTTCGTAGCTGATGACCTTGCCCGCATATTCGACAATGACTTCGCCTTCTGCGATATCCTGCAACGCAAAAACGCCCCTGCCGTGCACGCCCGAACGCCGTACCTGGATACGACGACCTGTTGAAAAATGGGGAACATGGTTCGGCATGGGATTTTTTCTGCTACTTTAAAAATAAGCACATGCGCATGTGCGCACACGTACACATGCAGGCGCCCGCGCACATGCGCGTAAAGCGTGCATTGTAAGAGCGTGCTCAGAGAGCCAGCAACCCACAGTGTTGGCAGACCCCAGTTTGATGAGAGTGAACCCATGTCCAAGACCCTGGTCATTGCAGAAAAGCCGTCCGTTGCACAAGACATTGTTCGTGCACTGACGCCGGTGGCAGGCCAATTTGCCAAACACGACGACTACTTTGAAGCCGAGACCTTCATCGTGACGAGCGCGGTGGGTCACCTTGTGGAGATCCAGGCCCCCGAAGAATTCGATGTCAAACGCGGCAAGTGGAGCTTTGCCCATCTGCCGGTGATCCCGCCCTACTTTGAATTGAAGCCGGTCGACAAGACCAAGACGCGCCTGAACGCCGTCGTCAAGCTGGCCAAGCGCAAGGATGTCACCGCGCTGATCAACGCCTGTGACGCGGGCCGCGAAGGTGAGCTGATCTTCCGCCTGATCGAGCAATACGCCGGTGGCGCCAAGGGCGGCCTGGGCAAGCCGATCCAGCGCCTGTGGCTGCAGTCGATGACGCCCCAAGCCATCCGTGACGGCTTTAACAAGCTGCGCTCCGATAACCAGATGCTGGGCCTGGCCGATGCCGCCCGCAGCCGCTCCGAAGCCGACTGGCTGGTGGGCATCAACGGCACGCGGGCGATGACCGCGTTCAACTCGCGCGATGGCGGCTTCTTCCTGACCACCGTGGGCCGTGTGCAGACCCCCACCCTGTCGCTGGTCGTCGAGCGCGAGGAAAAGATCCGCAAGTTCGTCAGCCGCAACTACTGGGAAATCCACGGCGAGTTCAACGCCCAGGCGGGCGCCTACCCGGGCAAGTGGTTCAACCCGGCCTGGAAGAAAAGCGACGACGCCGAGGCGCGCGCCGACCGCGTCTGGAGCCAGCAGGAGGCGCAGGCGATTGCCGAGGCCGTGCGCGGCAAGCCCGCCACGGTGACCGAAGAGTCCAAGCCCACCACCCAGGCATCGCCCCTGCTGTTTGACCTGACCAGCCTGCAGCGCGAGGCCAACAGCAAGTTCGGCTTCTCGGCCAAGACCACCTTGGCGCTGGCCCAGGCGCTGTACGAGCGCCACAAGGCACTGACCTACCCGCGTACCGATTCGCGCGCGCTGCCCGAGGACTACCTGCCCGTCGCGCGCCAAACCTTCGAGATGCTGGCCCACAGCAATATGCAGCAGCTCGCGCCGTTTGCGCAGCAGGCCATTGGCGCCAACTACATCCGTGCCAACAAGCGCATTTTTGACAACAGCAAGGTCTCGGACCACTTTGCCATCATCCCGACCACGCAGGCGCCCGGTGCCTTGAGCGAGGCCGAACACAAGCTCTACACCTTGGTGGTGCGCCGCTTCATGGCAGTGTTCTTCCCCAGCGCCGAGCACCAGGTCACCACGCGCGTCAGCCAAATTGACGACCACCACTTCAAGACCGAAGGCAAGGTGCTGGTCAAGCCCGGTTGGCTGGCCATCTACGGCAAGGAAGCGGCCCACGAAGTGGAAGACGCCAAGGAAGGCGACAAGGGCCAGAACCTGGTGCCGGTGCAGCCCGGCGAGAAGCCCACGGCCGACCCGGTCGAGCCCAAGGGCCTCAAGACCAAGCCGCCCGCCCGCTACTCGGAAGCGACCCTGCTGGGCGCGATGGAGAGCGCCGGCAAGCAGATCGACGACGACGAGCTGCGCGAAGCCATGCAGGAAAAGGGCCTGGGCACGCCTGCGACGCGCGCGGCCATCATCGAAGGCCTGCTGACCGAAAAATACATGCTGCGCGAAGGCCGCGAGCTGATCCCCACGGCCAAGGCCTTCCAGCTGATGACCTTGCTGCGCGGGCTGCAGGTCGAAGAGCTCTCGCGTGCCGACCTGACCGGTGAGTGGGAGTACAAGCTCGCGCAGATGGAAAAAGGCCAGCTCTCGCGCGAAGCCTTCATGGCCGAGATCCAGGCCATGACCGAGCGCCTGGTGAAAAAGGCCAAGGAATACGACCGCGACACCATCCCCGGCGACTACGCCACCCTGTCCGCGCCCTGCCCCAACTGTGGTGGCGTGGTCAAGGAAAACTACCGCCGCTATGCCTGCACGGGCGTGGGAGGCAACGGCGAAGGCTGCGGCTTCTCGTTCACCAAATCGCCTGCCGGCCGCACCTTCGAGACCGCCGAGGCCGACCAGCTGCTGCGCGATCGCAAGATCGGCCCGCTCGATGGCTTCCGCTCCAAGGCCGGCTGGCCCTTTGCCGCCGAAGTGGCCATCGTGCGCGACGAGGACAACAACAACTACAAGTTCGAGTTCCTGTTCGAGGACAACAAGTCCGACGAGGAATCGGGCGAGCTGGTGGACTTTGGCAGCCAGAACACCCTGGGCGCCTGCCCCAAGTGCGGCGCGCCCGTGTTCGAGCATGGCGCCAACTATGTCTGCAGCAAGGCCGTACCCACGGCCCAGCAAGCCACGCCCAGCTGCGACTTCAAGAGCGGCCAGATCATCTTGCAGCAGCCCATCGAGCGCGACCAGATGGCCAAGCTGCTGGCCACCGGCAAGACCGACCTGCTCGACAAGTTCGTCTCCAACCGCACGCGGCGCAGCTTCAAGGCCTTCCTGGCCTGGGACAAGGAAGCCGGCAAGGTGAACTTCGAGTTCGAGCCGCGCGACAGCAAGTTCCCGCCGCGCAAGGGCGCAGCCGCCAAGACCGCAACCAAGACGGCCAGCAAGACCGCTGCCAAAGCGACCAAGACGGCGGCCAAAACCGCCACCAAGACCGCTACCAAGACCGCCTCCAAGACGGCCACCAAATCCGCCGCCAAAACGCCGCGCAAGATTGCCGCCACGCTGACCCCGAGCCCGGCGCTCGCCGCCGTGATTGGCAGCGAGGCCACCTCGCGCCCCGAAGTCATCAAAAAGCTCTGGGACTACATCAAGGCAAACGGCCTGCAGGACGCCAAGGACAAACGCGCGATCAATGCCGACGCCAAACTGCAGCCGCTGTTTGGCAAGGACCAGATCAGCATGTTCGAGATCGCCGGCATTGTTGGCAAGCATGTGAGCTGAGCGCCGGGATGCAGCACCACCGCGCAGCCCACCGTGCCTGCCCGTAGCGCTGAGCATGGCCAAGGGTGAGCCGCTGCAGCTGCTGGCCCTGGCTGCAGGCATCTATCTGCTGCTGGAGGCCAGCTTTCATGGCGTGGCCTGGCTGCTCGCGCGCATCATTGACCGCGAGGCGCGGCGCCGAGGCCAGCTGACCGAGCCCAGCCGGGCGCACTGGCAGGCCATCTTCTACCGCTTGTTTGCGGTATTGGCGGTGCTGATGCTGAGCCATTGGTTCAGCCTGGGCTTGAACGGACCGCATGCGCCGCGCTGGCAGCAGTGGCTGCTGGGCGCCGTCATCATCGCCACCGTGCTGTCGGTGGTGATGGTCAGCGATGCCGCCATCATCCAGAAGCTCAAGAAGGACAGCCAGCCGCATTTCAGCAATATGCAGGAGATGGGGCTGCTCTACATCCTGCGCCACCTGCCCGCGCACCGGCCCTGGTATTTCAGCGCGGCCTACCTGCCACTGGCCCGCCGGATTAATGGGGGTATCAGCCTGCTGGCGTTTTTGCTGCTGTACCTCGATTTGCGCGTTTACCAAGGGGGCTGATACAGTGCCAGCCATGTCCCCATGCCTGTGCCCCTCACCATGTACCTGCGCCCTGCCTACCGCCGGCTGATCTGGCTGGCCCTGGTGGTGGCCTGCGCTGCCGCCGTGTACGCATGGCGTGGCCCGGCGCTCATCGGCGATGCCGAGCAGGCCGCCGCCACGCTGTGGCGCAAAGCCTCATCACCGCCTCCGCCCAGCGCCGAGGAGCAGCAGCGCAGCCAGGCACGGCGCGCCGATCCTGCGGCGGGCACCGGCCCGGCGTGGCCCGCTGCCGTGCCGCGCAAATGCCAGTTGAACGGCCAGACCATCTACACCGATGGCCCCTGCCCGGCAGGCAGCCTCGAGCAGATCGTGCCGGAAAACCTGTCTGTCATTGCGCGCTGAGCACCCCTTGCCAATACCGCAGTGCGCTACCCCCAGCCACCATCTGCGCGATACTGCCTGCGCCATGCACACCGGAGCTGCATGGCATCGATCAAGGACAGGCGTGCAATCAGCGGACAAGCAATGGTTTGACGAGGCGTACTACCAGCGCTTTTATTTCGACAAGAAAACCAGCGTGGTGGACCCCGCGCATGCCGCGCGCCTGGGTGCCTTTGTCTGCAGCTACCTGCAATACGTGCGCGTGCCGGTCCAGCGTGTGCTGGATGTGGGCTGCGGCATCGGCCTGTGGCGCGATGCGATTGCGCAGCACTTTCCGCAGGCCAGCTACCACGGGGTCGAGTACAGCGAGTACCTGTGCCAGCGCTACGGCTGGGAGCAAGGCTCGGTCGTGGACTATGCGCCGGCCGATGGCCAGCCGTTTGACCTGGTGATCTGCCAAGGCGTGCTGCCCTACCTGAGCCCGGCCGATCTGAAGCTGGCGCTGGCCAATCTGGGCCGGCTGAGCAAAGGTGCGCTCTATGTCGAAGCCGTTGCGCGCGAAGACTATGAGCGCGACATCATCGACGACGAGCTGACCGACCCGCGCCTCTACCGCCACCGCGCCGAGCTCTACCGCCGTGGCCTGGCCCAGGGTTTTACCGAGCTGGGCGGTGGTGTGTGGCTGAGCCGGCGCGCCGATGTGCCGCTGTTTGCGCTCGAAGCGTTGCAGAACTGAGCGGCGCCAAGGGCAGCGCTAAACCCGCTGCGCTGCTCGGTTGGGCGGGGCGAGGACAATAGCGCCCGTGTCATCCCTGCCCTCTTCCCCCCTTGCCAGCGAGGCCGCCACGACGAGCGCGTCCACCACCGCTGGTGCCCTTGTCCCCCATGCCGTCTCGCGCCTGCGCGCCGAGCGGCTGCAGCGCAGCACCCGCCCTTTTCTGGCCCGAGGCGGCCCCAAGGGGGAGCGCTGTGAGGGATGCCGGCTGCGCCCCAGCCACTGCCTTTGCGCGCTGCGCCCCACGCAGCCCACCACGGCGGGCATATGCCTGCTGATGCACGATGCCGAGCCGCTCAAGCCCAGCAACACCGGCTGGCTAATCGCCGATGTGGTGGCCGAGACCTGGGCCTTTGGCTGGTCGCGCACGGAGATGGATGCGGGCTTGGAGGCGCTGCTAGCCGATCCCCAATGGCAGCCCTATGTGGTCTTTCCCCAGGAGTTTGTGCATGAGCCCGGCCGCGCCGTGCAGCAGCTGCCGCCACCATCACTCGGTGCAGCTCGCAGGCCGCTGTTTATCCTGCTCGATGCCACCTGGCCCGAGGCGCGCAAGATGTTCCGCAAGAGCCCTTACCTGGACCGATTTCCGGTGCTCAGCCTGCACCCCGAGCAGATCTCGCGCTACCAGCTGCGGCGCTCGCGCCGCGATGACCATTTCTGCACTGCCGAGGTCGCTGCCCTCTGCCTCGATCTCGCCGGCGACCTGCGCGCCGCGCAGACCCTGGAAACCTACCTGGACATCTACACCCACCACTACCTGCAGGCCAAGCACCAGCTGCCGCCCGAATGGCACAGCGCCGCGCACCAGCAGCTCCAGCGGCTGCAAAACCCTCTGTGACAGCGCTGTCACTGTCGTGTCTACATAGCTAATCTGGTTGCTATGGCAGCCACTACCCCGCGTCAACCCTGACAGGGTTTACCAAGAAACCCTTGGGCACACCACAACGCCAGATTTGCCAGAATTCTCCTACGCACGGGCTTCTCCAACGAAAGCACCGTGTAGCAAGCCCTCCTGGGACGATTGCGCATTCGCCAAAACATTAGATCGTTTTTCAGAACAATCTATTCTGATTTAGGCTATTTATCGGAGGCGAGCCACTGCATACACTAACTACATCGATCAACGAGAACCACACAAGGTGCACTGCACCACCCGTTGAGCGAACCAGCCCCTCATGGTGAGTCGCTGGAGTTCTCCAGGAGTTAAAAATGAACGCACGTATTTTCTCGATCGCCGGTGTAGCTGCTCTGATGTTGGGTGCCGGTGTTGCCCAGGCCCATCCCTTTGAAGGCGACCAGTCGATTGCTCCCCCAGTGGCTGCCACCAGCGCCGTGAGCCGCGCTGAGGTGCAAGCGCAATTTGTCGAAGCCCAGAAGAACGGCACCCTGTTGTTCAAGGGCGATCAGCTGCAAGCCAATGCTTTTGAAAAGGGCAGCAGCAACCTCTCCCGCGCCGATGTGGTGAAAGCCGCCCACGACGCCCGCGTTGCCGGCACCTTGCCTGAAGGCGAAAGCTTCGGCGAATAAGCCCAGGCATGAACGCTGAGAGTGGGCCACAGTCCGCTCTCGCAGCCCCCAAATTTCGAATCAACCTATTTTTGGACGCCGCCGCTCTCACAGCGCAAATCAGCGATTTGCCAGCAGCGCGGGTCCGTGGAGAGAAACCATGTTTGCACGCAATATGTCCGCTTTGATGATGGCCGCTGGCCTGGTGTTTGCCGGTGCTGCCAGCGCAGCCACCACTGCCCCCGTGGGCAATGGCTCGGACTACCCTGCCTACCCAGCAGCACACAGCACCCTGACCCGCGCCGACGTGCAGGCCCAGGTGAGCGAAGCCCAGCGCAATGGCGCCATGGCCGTGATCGGTGACCGCATCAACACCTTCGGTGCTGAAAGCAGCACCTCCAGCCTCAGCCGCGCCCAAGTGCAGCAGCAGGCCCATGAAGCCTTGGTCGCCGGCACCCTGCCTGAAGGCGAATCCTTCGGCGAATAAGCGAAGAAAACCGCTCTGCAAGGCAGACGCTGGCAGAGCGGTCAGATGTCAGGGCCTAGCCATTGGGCAGGGCCTGAGACAGCATGAAGACGGGCACTGCCCGCCACACAACAAAAACGCATCTAGTGCGTAGCCCGGCCAGACCTTGTCCCGTTGCGTCTGGGCCGTGCTCTTGGTAGCCACTGCCGGTTCGCCGGCAGTGGTCTTTTTACGCCTCGCGCCGCGACCACAACCCTTGATACGTCGTTGCCTGGCCGGCTGCTCCTCACCTTGTCGTACTACCGTACTGTCTGCGGCTCGGCGCCTAGTCGGGGACGCCTAGTCGGGGACGCCTAGCTTCAACCGCAAACCTCCGGTTTGCTGGGCTGTGCTCACAGCTCTTAATCCAATGCAAAACCGGTTTCGGTGATCTGCAGCTGGCCGTTCTCGCCCTTCTGCAACCAGCCTTGCTCGCAGGCATAGTCCATGGCAGGTTGCTGCTCTGCGGCGCTGACGCCATGGCGCTCCAGCACATGGCTCAAAGATTCCGCATCCAAACCATCGCCCGCGCGCAGCAGCTCCTCGTTGACCATCAGGTAGAGCAGGTGCTTGGCATTCTTGCGTGTTGCTTCTGTATCGGTCATCCGTCTTTTCCTCCATCGGCATAAAAAAACCGCAACTCGGTTGCGGTTCAGGTGTGGTGGCCCTTATTGGGCCTTTTTCATCCAATCGGACAGCTCATCGGCGTGCTCTTGCTCCTGCTCCAGAATCTGCTCGATCAGGCGGCGCGTGGTGTGGTCCTTGTCACCGATCAGATCAACCATCTGCGTATAGGCCTCGATGGCGACGCGCTCGGCCACCAGGTTGGAGCGGATCATCGAGTGCAGGTCCATGTCGTCGTTGTAGTCGGCATGGCTGCGGGCCGTCAGACTGTCGGGGTTGAAGTCGGGCTCGCCGCCCAGCTGCACGATGCGGGTCGCAATACGGTCGGCATGGGCCTGCTCTTCTTGCGCATGTACCAAGAACTCTTCTGCAATGGCGGGCGATTCCAGGCCCGTCGCGGTGAAGTGGTGGCGCTTGTAGCGCAGGATGCAGACCAGCTCGGTGGCCAGCGAATCGTTGAGCAGACGGATGATGTCCTCACGGTATGGAGAGTCATCGGGCAGCACAGCGCCTTCTTCCAGGCTCTTCTTGGCGGCGTCGAGACGCTTGGTATCAAGCGCCAGCGGGGTGCGGGATTTATCTGGCATCGTGGCTTCCTTTTTTGTGGGAGGTTGTTTTGTAAACAGTACCCCTCCAAGGTAAACCCGCCGCAGCCCCGCGTCTGTGAGACAAGGGCTACTGTGCTTGCGCTAAAAGTTCAGAATCCCGCCCCGGGCTGGGCCAGATAGTGCAGCTCTTCGGCGGTGCTGCGGCGGCCCAAGATCGCATTGCGGTGCGGAAAACGCCCAAAGCGGGTGATGACGGCCTGGTGGCGCAGCGCGTAATCCCAGGTGCCTTGCAGATAGGTCTGCAGCTCGGCGGGCTCGGGGTGGCTGTCACGCAGCTGGGCAAACAGGTCCACACTGCGCTGCTGCAAGGCCGCATCCTCGGCATGCTCCAGCGGCAGATAGACAAATACCCGCACCACTGCCGGCAGCGCCTGGTCCTGGCCGCTGTCGCACAGGCCGAGCGCCAGCTGCAATGCCAGCGGGTCGCCAGCAAAGGATTCGGGCGTGCCCCGGTAGATATTGCGTGTGAACTGGTCGAGCACGATGATGCGGGCCAGCGTATCCCAGACGCCCTCTGTCCAGCCAGGCAAATCACCCTTGAGCGCCGCCTGCACCGTCGCGCCAAAATGCGTACGGATGCGCGCATCGAATGCATCGGACTTGCTGAACCATTGCTGCTTGTGCTGCAAGGCCTCGCTGTTGCTGGGGCGAGCGCTACCCAACCAGAATTGCAGTACCTCGTCGGCAGAGGCGATGGGTGCGGGTGCAGGTGGGGATGCGGAAGCTGAGGTCATGGCGAAGCCTGTATCAATCAAAGCCCGTTTTTTACCATGCAGCAGCAGCCTGCAGAAACAACAAAGCCGGGCAAGGCCCGGCTTTGTTCTGGGTGACCGCCGCTTATGCGGTGCGCGAGCCGGCAGGCTGCTGCACTGGCTTGCTGCTGGAGCGGTCACGCAGACCCAGCGCCCAGCGCTCGATGGTGTAGAAAGACAGCGCGGCAAACGCGGCCGAGATCGGCAGGCCCAGGATCACCACCCACTGCCAGTCGGTGTGGGCGCGCAGCAGGCGCACAACAGGGTAGTGCCAGAGGTAGATACCGTAGGACATCTTGCCAACCCAGACCAGGGCCGGCAGGCTCAGCATGTCGAACAGCACACCCTTTTGCTTGCTCACGGCAACGATGATGGCAGCGGCCACCAGCTCCACCAGCGCAAAGCCCCAGAGCAGCGCACCGGCGTCGTCCCACCCGTAGCCAATCACGGCAAAGGGCAGCACCGGCAGCAGCCACAGCAGGTATTTTTGGCGTGCATGCAGCGCATCCATCCACTCGGGGCGGTGCACGGCCACAGCGGCCAGCGCGCTGCCCAGCAGCATGCCGGTGGCGCGGGTGTCAAAGCGGAAGAAGATTTCGTAGAAGTGCTGGCCCTGGACCACCCAGTAGGCGCGCCAGACAAACATCAGCGCCACCAGCAGCAGCACCGGGCGCCACAGCTGCTTGCGCGCGGTATGCGCCAGCAGCAGCACCAAGAGCGGCGGCCAGACCAGGTAGAAGTGCTCTTCCACCGACAGCGACCACATGTGCAGCAAGGTGTCCGGGCTGTCAAAAAAGGCGATGCCGTAGTCGGCCAGGTACAGCGCAGAGACCACCACGTCCTGGTTCACATCATCGAGACCGGGCCAGATCAGCGGCGCAAACAGCCAGTAGGCGGCCAGAAACAGCAGCAAGGCCGGGCCCAGGCGCAAAAAGCGGCGCTTGTAAAAGCGCCAGAAGTCAAGCCGGCCCGATTGCTGGTGTTCTTTCAGCAACAGCGACGTGATCAAAAAGCCGCTGAGCACAAAGAACAGGTCCACACCGAAGAAGGCGCCGTCAAACATCGGCGCATGGGCGTGTGACAGGAACACCAGAACAATGGCCACTGCGCGCATACCATCGAGCGCAGGGTTGTATTTCATACGGAATCCAGACAAAACCAAAGATCTCCATCTAACCGCAGCAGGGCCAAAGCCGTTGCCGCGCTCCCAGACTTGGTGTCAATTGTTGCGCTGCCTGGGTGCAGGCCCGGAGGCTGCCCAACCAGCGCTTGCTGGGAATTAAACATCTGTGCTTAACGCGCCAAGTGGCACGAAAGCTGACCCATCGGGCTTTGTGATCCCCGCATGGCCGCTGTTCTCCAGGGCTTGCTGGGGAATACCAACCATGCGCCAAGGCGCGACGATTGAGAACCCGAGCCTATCGATTTAGTTCCGGCGTGGATGCTTTATTTTGTGACCAATGCACCGCAAATGCGTCCATCTTGCAGTCACCTTGCAGCGCTTGCGCCTGGTGGCCCAGCACGCCCGCTCCTCGCCGTCCATCCCCTCTGCCTTGCCTGGCCCGCTGGGTCTGCGCCCGGGGCCCCTGCCTGCTTCGCACGCTGTGCCAAGCCTGCATGGCGATGATCGCCTGCGGGCCCGCAAGCGCTGTGTAGGAAAAAACGAAAGGCACCCGTCAGCACCCGGGCGCGAATTGTGCCAGCTAGCGATGCCCTGCTGTCGTAAAAAGCGGGATGCAACTGACAAAAAATAACATTGCAAATCAGGATGCCGGAGGCCCTGGGACCAGAAACAGCGCACCTGCTGCCAGGGTGACAGCTTGCGTGCTAACCCCCATGCAAGCGCGCGCCGCTTTGCGTACGCTCGGGCTACGCTTTTTCTTTTGCCATGACCACCTCTGCCCCCTCCCCCCTGCCCCAGATCGAGCACTACGCGCAATGGCTCAGCCAGCAGCATGGCCTGCACTTTGACGACTACGAGGCCATGCATGCCTGGTCGGTCGAGCATCTGGCCGCATTTTGGCGCAGCATCTGGGACTACTACCAGCTTGAATCTCCTACGCCGATCACCGAGGTGCTGAGCGACGATGCCATGCCCGATGCGCGCTGGTTCAGCGGCGCCCAGGTCAGCCTGCCGCGCCAGCTGCTGCGCCACACGGCAGCGGCCCAGCAGGCCGGGGTGCCGGCGATCGTCAGCGACAACGAACTCGGCCAGATGCGCGAGATGGCCTGGCCCGAGCTGCAGCGCCAGGTGGCCTCGGTGGCGGTGGCGCTGCGCAGCCTGGGCATTGGCCGGGGCGACCGCGTGGCCGCCTATATGCCCAATATCCCCGAGACCGTGGTCGCGATGCTGGCCTGCGTCAGCCTCGGCGCGGTCTGGAGCGTCTGCGCCCCCGACATGGGCGTGGCCGCCGTGGTGGACCGCTTCAAGCAGATCGAGCCCAAGGCCTTGATCGCCGTCGATGGCGTCTACTACGGCGGCAAGCCGCTGGACCGCAGTGCTGTGGTGCAGTCCTTGCTGGCCGAGCTGCCCACGGTGCAGCACTGCCTGACCGTGCAGACCCCTTATGCCGCCGCCCCGGTGGGCAGCCACCACTGGGACTGGGCCACCACCGGCCAGGACGCACATGCCGTCGCGGCGTTCGAGCCCGAATGGCTGCCGTTTGACCACCCGATCTGGATCGTCTACTCCAGCGGCACCACCGGCCTGCCCAAGCCCATCGTGCATGGCACCGGCGGCATCCTGCTGGCCTTGCATGTGGCGGGGCTGCACAACGACCTGGGCGCCAGCTACAGCGACAGCCATGCGGGCGAGCGCTTTCTCTGGTACAGCTCCACCGGCTGGGTGATGTGGAACATCCAGGTCAGCGGCCTGCTGTTTGGCACCACGATCACCATCTTCGACGGCCACCCGGCCGGCAGCAGCAGCCAGCCCGACTGGGGCGTGCTGTGGCGCTTTGCCGCGCGCCACCACACCAGCATCTTTGGTGCGGGTGCCGCCTATTTCAGCAACTGCATGAAGGCCGGCCTCGACGTGGGCGCGATCCCTGGCCTGCAGCAGGTGCGCACCTTGGGCAGCACCGGCTCGCCGCTGGCACCCGAGGTGCAGCGCTGGGGCAGCGCCCAGCTGCAGGCAGCCGGTGCCGGCGAGGTGTTCTGGTGCAATATCTCGGGCGGTACCGATTTTTGTGGCGCCTTCATCGGCGGCAACCGCAGCCTGCCCCAGGCGCCCGGCCGCATGCAATGCCGCTGGCTGGGCCATGCGGTGGAGGCATGGAACGAACAAGGCCAGGCCGTGCGCGACGAGGTCGGCGAGCTGGTCTGCACCCGGCCTATCCCTTCAATGCCGCTGTACTTCTGGAACGACCCGGGCAAGCAGCGCTACCTGGACAGTTATTTCGACCACTGGCCCGGCATCTGGCGCCATGGCGACTGGATCCAGATCAACAGCGACGGCAGCTGCGTGATCTATGGCCGCAGCGACGCCACCATCAACCGCCAGGGCCTGCGCATGGGCACCAGCGAGATCTACAACGCCATCGAGGCGTTGCCCGAAGTGCAGGATTCGATGGTCATCGACCTGGAGTACCTGGGCCGCAACAGCTATATGCCGCTGTTTGTCGTGCTGCGCGAGGGCCTGGTGCTGGACGCCGCCATCCAGGGCCGCATCGAGCAGGCGATACGCACTGCGCTGTCGCCCCGCTTTATCCCCGACACCATCGCGCAGGTGTCCGAGGTGCCGCGCACCTTGACCGGCAAAAAGCTGGAGCTGCCGATCAAAAAGCTGCTGCTGGGCCAGCCTGCGGACAAGGTGCTGAACCCGCAGACCATGGCCAACCCCGGCTGCCTGCCCTGGTTCGAGGCCTTTGCCGCCCAGCATCTGGCGCGGCTCAGCCAGCCGGCCGCTGGCTGAAAGCCCTGCGCTGCAGCGATGGACGGACGGTGCGATAATGGAAAGCTATCGAGACGCTCCGGCTGGGACCCCCAGCCTCGGCGCCTGAGCCCCAGGGCCCGCGCCACAGCGCCTTCTCGCCTCCGACCCTCCTCCTGAAGACGCGCAGGCCACCCGCCTGCGTGTCTGCAACCTGTATGCCTTCATCCATTTCTCTGCGCCTGGTGTTTATCCTGGGCCTGCTATCCGCCATTGGCCCCTTTGCCATCGACATGTACCTGCCGGCCCTGCCGCAGATTGGCGCCAGCCTGCAAGCGCCCGTCGGGGCCGTGCAAGCCAGCCTGACGGCCTTCTTCCTGGCGCTGGGCGTGGGCCAGCCGCTGTTTGGCACCCTGGCCGATATGTGGGGCCGCAAGAAGCCGCTCTACCTGGGCCTAGCGATTTTTGTGCTGGCCAGCGTCGGCTGCGCGCTGGCGCAGGACATCCACACGCTGGTGGTGCTGCGCTTTATCCAGGGCCTCGGCGCGGCAGCGGGCATGGCCATTCCGCGTGCGGTGGTGCGTGATCTGCACACCGGCCACGAGGCCGCGCGCATGATGTCGCTGCTGATGCTGGTCTTCAGCGTCTCGCCCATCCTCGCGCCGCTGGCCGGCAGCGGGGTGATTGCAATCGGCGGCTGGCGCATGGTGTTCTGGGTGGTGGCAGTGGCCGCGCTGATCGGCATGGTGGCCATGGCGCGCGGCCTGCCCGAGACGCGCGCATCCAACAACGGCGTGGACAGCAGCCTGGGCGGTGTGCTCCAGGCCTATGGCCTGCTGCTGCGCGACTGGCACTACCTGGGCCTGGTGTTTATCGGCGCCTGCGCGATGGCCGGTTTCTTTGTCTACCTGGCCGGCTCGCCTTTTGTGCTGATCAACCACTACGGCCTCAGCACCACGCAGTACAGCATGGCCTTTGCATTCAATGCGATTGCCTTTATTGGCGCGGCGCAGTTTACCGGCATGCTGGGCAAGCGCTTTGGCCTGGTGCCCGTTGTCAAGCTGGCCGCTACCGCCAGCGGTGTGGTGATGTGCTGCCTGCTGGCCTACTACCTGGTGGGTGGCGACCAGCTCGCCGTGTTGATTGGCCTGTACTTTGTCGCCAGCGGCTTGATGGGCCTGGTGATCCCCACGACTTCGGTGCTGGCGCTGGAGGCGCATGGCCAGATTGCCGGCACAGCCTCGGCCTTGCTGGGCACCTTGCAGATGCTGACCGGCGCGGTCGCCATGCAGATCGTGGGCCTGTTCTCCAGCGGCAAACCGCTGCCGATGGTGGTGGGCATGGCCACCGGCGCGCTGTGCGGCGTGCTGCTGACCTGGATCACCTTGGGCGGCCGGCGCGGCGCCCGGGTCTGATGCCTGCCAACGACCTCTAACGACAACGCCCCGCAGCTTGCGGGGCGTTTTTGCTTTTGGAGGTTTAAACCTTGGGCTGGCGGTAGGCCAGGCAGAGCTTGTTGCCATCGGGGTCGCGCAGGTAGGCCAGGTACAGGGCCGCAGGGCCTTCGCCGCGCCAGCCCGGTGGGTCTTCACAGGCCACGCCGCCATGGGCCAGGCCCACCGCATGGGCCTGGTCGACCTGCTCGGTGCTGCTGGCGGCAAAGCCAGTCGTGCTGCCATTGCCGATAGTGGCTGCCTCGCCATTGATGGGGGTGCTGACGCTGAAGGTGCCGCCATTGGCGCGCCAGAAATAGCGGTTCTTGTTGGCGGCACCCGGGGGCACGCCCAACTCGGCGAGGAAGGCGTCGTAGAACTGGCGTGATTTCTCCAGATCGCTGGTGCCGAGCATGATGTGGCTGAACATGGGTGTCTCCTTGCAGATGGGTAAGACGTTGGGGAAAGATCGGGCAGCTGCCACTATAGCGGCGCTGGCGGGCGGCTGAAAACGGGCGCTTGTCGCGCAGTATCCACCATCGCGCGGGCCGGTTTGCAGCCAGCACACAACAGTGCCTGGCCGTGCAAGTGCCAGTCCTTAGCCCCTGGTTCTGGTCACCTGTCGCCTGCCTGCCAATCACCGAACACGCACAGCCGCTATTGTCGCCCCGAGCCTGCTGGCGTGCGTTGCGCGCGCCGGGTGCAGGCACCATCCACACATGAATTTACAGAATATTCTCGGCCCACAGGCCGCCTCACACCTGCGTTTGATGGGCATGGCCTTGCTTTGGGGCGCGTCCTGGCCCAGTGGCCGCATGGTGGCCCAGCACATGCCGCCACTGGCAGCGTCGGGCCTGCGTTTTGTACTGGCCGCCGTGGTGCTGCTGGTCTGGCTGTATGCGGCAGGCGGCATGGCCGGGCTCAGGCACTGGTCGCCCAAGCGCTGGTTGGGCATGGCCGCCGCTGCAGCTACAGGCGTATTTGGTTACGCGGCCTGCTTTTTGAGTGGCCTGCAGTACCTGCCCGCCAGCAAGGCGGCGCTGGTCATCACGCTCAACCCGGTGCTCACCTTGCTGCTGGCTGCCTGGATCTTTCGGGAACGCATCAACCGCACGATTGCCTTGGGCATGGCGCTGGCGGCGCTGGGTGCGGTGCTGGTCATCTCGCATGGCGATCCAGCCCAGCTGCTGGCCGGTGGCCTGGGCCGGGGCGAACTGCTGATCCTGGGCTGCGTGGCCTGCTGGGTCAGCTACACCTTGCTGGGCCGGGCGATTCTGGCCGGGGTCGATGCGCTGTCCACCACCGCCGTCACTGCGACCATTGGCGCCGTGATGCTGCTGGCCGCCAGCCTGGTGGTCGAAGGGCCGCAGGGCATGGCCCAGGCCTTCGATGCGGGCCTGTCCGCCTGGGGCGCGCTGCTGTTTCTGGCCTGGGGCTCTACCGCGCTGGCTTACGCCTGGTACTTTGATGGCGTCAAGGCACTGGGCGCTGGCGCGGCATCGGGCTATATCACCCTGGTGCCGGTGATTGGCGTGGCCTGCTCGGCCCTGTGGCTGGGCGAGCAGATCGATGCACCCATGCTCGCCGGGGGCGCGATGGCGCTGGCGGGCACCGCGGTGATGAACTGGGGCCGGCGCACACCGCGTGCTGCGGCGGCTGCAGCGGCAGCGCGCTAAACCGCCAGCGGGTTCTCGGCCAGCTGCGGCGGCAGCTCCGCCCAGGGCTCGTTCATGAACTGCTGGGCCGCATAGTCCATGAAGGCCTGCACGCGCGCCGGCCGCGTACGGCCCGGCGGGGTGACGATGTTCAGCGACAGCACATCGGCCTCCCAGCCCGGCATGGCGGTCTGCAGGCTGCCATCGCGCAGCTCCTGCCACACCAGAAATGACGGCTGCAGCGCCAGCCCCATGCCGGCCAGCAGTGCGGGCTGCAGCGCCTCGGCATTGTTGACTTGCATCTGTATCGGCATCACCTGCGTGTACTCGCCATGGCGCGCATGGCGAAAGCGCCAGCTGGTGCCATAGCGCGCCAGGCTGTACTGCAGGCCCTTGTGCTGGGCCAGATCGCGCGGGTGCACCGGGTGGCCATAGCGCTCGAAATAGGCCGGTGAGCCGACCAGCAAGATGCGCACCTTGCACAGGGTGCGCGCAATCAGGCTCGAATCGCTCAGGTTGGCAATGCGCAGCGCCAGGTCAAAGCGGTCGCGGATCAGGTCCACCTGCTCGTCAGCAAAGTGCAGGTTCAGCTCCACATCCGGGTGCATCTTCATGAACTTGGGCAGGATCGGCGACAGCCGCGCAATGCCAAAGGACATCGGCGCGGCAATGCGGATCTGGCCGCGCAGGCTGGTGGAGCGGTCGGTGATGTCGGCCTCCACCGCCTCGCCCTCCTGCAGGATGCGCGTGGCCCGCTCCAGCGCGCTGCTGCCGGCATCGGTCAGCGCCATGCGGCGTGAGGTGCGGTGGAACAGGCTGGTCTTCATGCGGCCCTCCAGCCGCGTGATGGCCTTCGATACCGTTGCCTGCGACAGCGCCAGCTCGGCAGCGGTGCGCGCGAACGATCCGGTCTCGGCGACCTTGGCAAAAATGGCCCAGGCCTCCAGGTCAGGCAGCTTGCTCATGGCTTCATCGCTTTCTCAATCACATCAAATATGGAATGAATGCTTTTCTATATTTTCTATTTTAATCATATTCAAGGCGACCTACACTTTCTTCATCGACAACAAAACACCTGGAGAAAGACATGATTGAACGACGCAGCTTTGACAGCTTGGGCGGTGCCAACCACGGTTGGCTCGATGCCAAGCACCACTTCTCTTTTGCCGACTACCGTGACGCCCAGCGCGTGAACTGGGGCGCTCTGCGGGTCTGGAACGATGACACCATCGCGCCGCAAACCGGCTTCCCACCGCACGGCCATGCCGACATGGAAATCATCACCTATGTCCGAGAAGGTGCGATCACCCACGAAGACAGCCTGGGCAACCGAGGCCGCACCGAAGCCGGTGATGTGCAGGTGATGAGCGCCGGCAGCGGCGTGCGCCACTCGGAATACAACCTCGAGTCCACGACGACCCGCATCTTCCAGATCTGGATCCTGCCCGACCGCCAAGGCGACAAGCCCAGCTGGGGCGCCAAGCCCTTCCCCAAGGGCGACCGCAGCGGCAAGTTCGTGACCTTGGCCAGCGGCATGGACGGTGATGGCGACGCGCTGCCCATCCGTGCCAATGCCCGGGTGCTGGGTGCCACGATCAAGGCCGGTGAAAGCCTGGACTACGGTTTTGACCATGCCGACCGCTATGGCTACCTCGTCCTTGCCAAGGGCAGTGCCTCGGTCAATGGTGTGGCGCTGTCCAGCCGCGATGGTGCTGCCATCCATGGCGAGACCACGATCCGCATCACCGCCACGGAAGACACCGAAATCGTGCTGGTGGATGCACCGGCCCTGAACTGAGCACCTGTAGATCCTTTGTAGACAGCTTCCTTCCCGTTTTTTAACCTTTCAAGAGCACGCACCATGACCAACAAATCTTTCCTCGAAGTCCTGACCCCCGCCAACAGCCAGATGATCTTCATCGACCAGCAGCCCCAGATGGCCTTTGGCGTGCAGTCCATCGACCGCCAGACGCTGAAGAACAACGTGGTGGGCCTGGCCAAGGCGGCCCAGGTGTTTGGCGTGCCGACGACGATCACGACGGTCGAGACCCACAGCTTCTCGGGCCACACCTACCCAGAGCTGCTGAACGTATTCCCCAGCAACCCCATCCTGGAGCGCACGTCGATGAACTCCTGGGACGACCAGAATGTGCGTGATGCGCTGGCCGCCAACGTTGCCAAGGGCCACAAGAAGATCATCGTCTCGGGCCTGTGGACCGAGGTCTGCAACACCACCTTTGCCCTCAGCGCCATGCATGACGCCGGCTACGAGATCTACATGGTGGCTGATGCCTCGGGCGGCACCTCGCTCGAAGCGCACAACCAGGCGATGCAGCGCATGGTGCAGGCTGGTGTGGTGCCCGTCACCTGGCAGCAGGTGCTGCTGGAATGGCAACGTGACTGGGCCAAGCGCGAGACCTATGACGCGGTGATGGACATCGTGCGCGAACACTCCGGTGCCTATGGCATGGGCGTGGACTATGCGTACACGATGGTGCACAAATCCCCAGAGCGTGCGCAGCACGGCAACACCATCGGCCCCAAGCCCGCTGTTTAATTGCCTTGTTTGTGGTGGGGTAGCCCCCCCCCCCGCTGGCCTCCCCGCACCACCCACCCCGCACGCCACTGCCATGACCACCTCCAGCCCCGACACCATTTTTCACAACGGCCGCTTTACCACCTTGAACAAGGCCCAGCCCACGGCCAGCGCTGTGGCCATCCGCGATGGCAAGTTTGTCGCGGTGGGCAGTGATGCCGAGGTGCTGGCGCTGGCTGCCAGCGGCACCCGCAAGATCGACCTGCAAGGCCGCAGCGCGCTGCCCGGCCTGTTCGACAACCACACCCATGTGATTCGCGGCGGTCTGAACTTCAACATGGAGCTGCGCTGGGATGGGGTGCGGTCGCTCGCCGATGCGCTGGAGATGCTGCGCCAGCAGGTGGCGATCACGCCGGCGCCGCAATGGGTGCGCGTGGTGGGCGGCTTTAGCGAGCACCAGTTTGTCGAAAAGCGCCTGCCGACCCTGGCCGAGATCAATGCGATTGCGCCGGACACGCCCGTGTTCCTGCTGCACCTGTATGACCGCGCCCTGCTCAACGCCGCTGCGCTGCGCGCCGTGGGCTACCACCGCGACACGCCCCAGCCACCGGGCGGCGAGATTGTGCGCGACAGCCAGGGCAACCCGCAGGGCCTGCTGCTGGCCAAGCCCAATGCCACCATCCTCTATTCCACCCTGGCCAAGGGCCCCAAGCTGCCCTTCGAGTATCAGGTCAACTCCACGCGCCACTTCATGCGCGAGCTCAACCGCCTGGGCGTGACCGGTGTCATCGACGCCGGTGGTGGATCGCAGAACTACCCCGATGACTACCAGGTCATCGAAGAACTGAACCAGCAAGGCCAGATCACCGTGCGCCTGGCCTACAACCTGTTCACGCAAAAGCCCAAGGAAGAGAAGGACGACTTTCTGCAGTGGACGCAGTCGGTCAAGTACAAGCAGGGCAACGACTACTTCCGCCACAACGGCGCGGGCGAAATGCTGGTGTACTCGGCCGCTGACTTTGAAGACTTTCGCCAGCCCCGCCCCGACATGCCGCCGCAGATGGAGACCGAGCTGGAAGATGTGGTGCGCGTGCTGGTTCAGAACCAATGGCCCTGGCGCCTGCATGCCACCTATGACGAGACCATCAGCCGCGCGCTCGATGTGTTCGAAAAGGTGCACCAGGAAACACCCATCGACGGCCTGAACTGGTTCTTTGACCACGCCGAAACCATCTCCGACCGCTCGATCGACCGCATCGCTGCGCTGGGCGGCGGCATTGCCGTGCAGCACCGCATGGCCTACCAGGGCGAGTACTTTGCCGAGCGCTATGGCCACAAGGCGATGGAAGCCACGCCGCCGGTCAAGAAAATCCTGGAAAAAGGCGTCAAGGTCTCTGCGGGCACCGATGCCACCCGCGTGGCCTCGTACAACCCATGGGTGTCGCTGTCCTGGATGGTGACCGGTAAGACCGTCGGCGGCATGCAGATGTACCCCGAGCGCAACCTGCTGGACCGCGAAACCGCCCTGCGCATGTGGACCGAGAACGTGGCCTGGTTCTCCAACGAGGAAGGTGCGCGTGGCCGCATCCAGGTGGGCCAGTTTGCCGACCTGATCGTGCCGAGCAAGGACTATTTCCAGGTGCCTGAGGATGAGATCTCCTTCCTCACCTCCGACCTGACCGTCGTAGGTGGCCGGGTGGTGTATGGCGCAGGCAGCTTTGCCCGCCATGACGACAACCCCCTGCCCCCTGCGATGCCCGACTGGTCGCCCGTGCGCCGCTTTGGTGGCTATGGCGCCTGGGGCGAGCCCGAAGGCGCTGGCAAAAACTCGCTGAACCCCGCGCGCTACCGCAGCCTGGCTGCTGGCTGCGGCTGCGGCAGCCAATGCGGCATGCACGGTCACCAGCATGCCAATGCCTGGGCGTCCCAAGTACCGGCCTCCGACATGCAAGGCTTCTTTGGTGCACTGGGCTGCTCCTGCTGGATGTCCTGAGCGAGCCTGCCCCCCTTTTCAAATTCTGCTGATCCGAGACCTGCCATGAACCACCCCCATCCCGACCATCCCCCGGCGCCGCCCGCGGCCCCGGCCCAGCCCGCCGGCGGCAGCTTTGCCCCCTTGCAGCAAAAACTGTTTGCCGTGCTGTGGATCGCCACCGTCGTCGGCAACACCGGCAGCTTTGTGCGCGATGTGGCCAGCGCCTGGCTGATGACCGACCTCTCGTCCTCGCCCACCGCAGTCGCCCTGGTGCAGGCGGCAGCCTCGGCCCCGGCCTTTTTGCTGGCGATACCGGCGGGCGTGCTGTCCGACATCCTGGACCGCCGCAAGTTTCTGATCGCCATCCAGGTGCTGCTCGCCTGCGTCAGCATTACCTTGATGACCCTGTCGGCGATGGGCATGCAGACGGTGGGCTCGCTCGTGGCACTGACCTTTCTGGGTGGCATTGGCGCCGCACTGATGGGCCCGACCTGGCAGGCCATAGTGCCCGAGCTGGTCGCCAAGCGGGATCTCAAGTCGGCCGTCGCGCTCAACTCGCTGGGCATCAATATTGCCCGCGCCATTGGCCCGGCTTTGGGTGGTGTGGTGCTGGCGGGCCTGGGTGCCTCGGTCACCTATGGGGTGGATGTGATCAGCTACGCCTTTGTGATTGCTGCGCTGTTGTGGTGGCCGCGCCCCAAGGCCGAGCAGGACGACCTGAGCGAGCGCTTTGCCGGCGCCTTCCGTGCCGGCCTGCGCTATGCCCGCTCCAGCCGCGAGCTGCATGTGGTGCTGCTGCGTGCCTTCCTGTTCTTTGCACTGGCCAGCTCGGTCTGGGCGCTGCTGCCCCTGGTGGCCCGCCAGCTGCTGGGCGGTGGGGCAGGCTTTTACGGTGTGCTGCTGGGCGCCGTTGGTGTCGGCGCCATTGGCGGTGCCTTCCTGCTGCCCAAGCTGCGTGCCCGCCTGTCTTCCGATGGCCTGCTGCTGATGTCGGCCCTGGTGTCGGCTGCCGTGATGGCCTTCCTGGCGATGTCGCCGCCCCAATGGGCTGCCGTGCTAGCACTGCTGCTGCTGGGCCAGTCCTGGATCACCGCGCTCACCACGCTCAACGGTGTCGCCCAGGCCATCTTGCCCAACTGGGTGCGGGGCCGTGCGCTGGCCGTCTACCTCACCGTGTTCAACGGCGCGATGACCTTCGGCAGCCTGAGCTGGGGCTTTACCGCCAAGGCGCTGGGTGTACCCAGCACCTTGCTGGTGGGCGCTGCCGGCCTGGTCGTGATGGGCCTGATCGCCCACCGCATCAAGCTGCCCGAAGGCGAGGCCGACCTGGTCCCATCCAACCACTGGCCCGAGCCACTGACCGCCCACGCCGTCGACAAGGACCGGGGCCCGGTGATGATCCAGATCCGCTACCACGTGGCCAAGGACAACCATGCGCCCTTCCTCAAGGCCCTCGCCCGCCTGTCTGCCGCCCGCCGCCGCGATGGCGCCTATGCCTGGGGCATCGTGCAGGACACCGCCTCCGAGGACCACTTCATGGAGTGGTTCCAGGTGGAATCCTGGGCCGAGCACCTGCGCCAGCACAAGCGGGTCACCCATAGCGATGCCGATGTGCAAAGCGAAGTGGCGCAGTACCACCAAGGCAGCGAGCCCCCGGTGGTCCAGCATTTCCTGTCGGTGAACCACCCCGCCCAGGGCCATGCCTGATCGTTGAATCCCAGCACCCAGTCTGCCCAGCGGCAGCCTGGGTTTTTTGCGACTTTTTGGGACTGCTCCAGCCCCGCTGCCGCAGCGGGTGGCGGTTTTTCTGCGTGCTGATCAACCGCGCTCAAAAGCCTGTGCGCATTGCCAGCCCAGCGCTGCCAGCGGGCCGGCCTTGGCGCCTGTGGCCACTGCATCGGCAGCAGCGGCGGTGCCATCAGCAGCGCGCTGCGCAATACCGTAGAGGATGGCGGCCATGCGAAACAGGTTGAAGGCGAGGTAGTACTCCCACAACGGGCCCGGGTCGCGGCCCGCGCGCTCGGCATACATTGCCAGGTAGGCGCGCTCGTCGGGGATGCCCAAGGCCGCCAGATCACAACCACCCATGCCGCGCCACAGCGCAGGCGGCACACGCCAGGCCATGCCGTGGTAGGCCAGGTCGGCGAGCGGATCGCCCAAGGTGGACAGCTCCCAGTCCAGCACGCCAATGATCTGCGGCTCGCTGCGGTGCCAAACCAGGTTGTCCAGCCGGTAGTCGCCATGCACCAGGGTGGTCTCTTCGGCCTGGGGCAGATGCTGGGGCAGCCAGTCCATCAGCTGCTGCATCGCAGGGTCTACGGGCACCCGCAACTGCTGGGTCTGCTGGCTCCAGCGCTTGGTTTGCCGCGCCACATAGCCGCCGGCGCGGCCATAGCTGCCCAGGCCCAGCGCGGCCGGGTCCAGCTGGTGCAGCGCGGCGATCACGCGGTTCATCTCGGCATACAGCGCGCCGCGCTCGGCCGGCTGCATGCCGGGCAAGGCCGGGTCCACCAGCACCCGGCCGTCCAAAAAATCCATCAGGTAGAACGGCGTGCCCAGCAGCTCGGCATCGTCGCAATAGGCCAGCATGCGCGGCACGGGCACCGCCGTGCCGGCCAGGGCCTGCATCACCTGGTGCTCACGGTCAATCGCATGCGCGCCGGCCACCAGGCTGCCAGCGGGTTGCTTGCGCAGCACCATCTGCCGGTCGCCCAGCTGCAGCTTGTAGGTGGGGTTGGACTGGCCGCCCGCCAGCACGCTCACCGTGACCGCCTCGCCACCCGACAGACCCAGGTCCTGCAAATAAGGCTGCAGCCGCTGCGCCAGCGCCTGCGGGCTGGAGGCGGCGTTCACAGCGGGCGCGGCGCTGCGGGCACCGCCTGGATGATCGCCGGCACACCGCGCTCGGCCTGCGCATCCTTCTCGGCCGCCTGCACCAGCTTGCGCGCCATGCTGAAGCGGTGCACCTCGCTGGGGCCGTCGTAGATGCGAAAGGCGCGCATGTCCATGAAGATGCGCATCACCGGGGTTTCCATGGTCACGCCCTGCCCGCCCAAAATCTGTACGCAGCGGTCCACCACGCGCCATTCGGCCTCGGAGCAGACGACCTTGGCCCGGCTCGACTCGTAGCTGCCCTGCTCGCCCTGGTCCAGCAGCCAGGCGGTGTGCCAGATGTGCAGGCGCGCGGTGTGCAGGTCCATGTCGTTGTCGGCCAGCATAAAGCCCACGCCCTCGTGCGAGGACAGCGGCTTGCCAAAGGCGGTGCGGCGGCGGGCATAGGCCAGCGCCACATCCTGCGCGCGCCGGGCCTGGCCCAGCCAACGCATGCAGTGCGTCAGCCGCGCGGGCGCCAGGCGCACCTGGGCATAGCGAAATCCCTTGCCGACCTCGCCCAGGATGGCACTGGCGGGCACACGCAGCTGGTCAAAGCGCAGCACGCCGTGGCCGCCGGTAAAGCAGGCATCCATCGCATCCATGGATCGCTCCAGCGTGATTCCGGGCTGGTCCATATCGCTCAGGAACATCGTGGCGCCGCCGTCTTCGGTGCGGGCCATGATGATGGCGTAGTCCGCCCCTTCGGCGCCGGTGATGAACCATTTCTGCCCGCTGATCAGGTAGTCATCGCCATCGCGCACCGCCACGGTGGCGAGCGCGGCCGGGTCGGATCCGGCACCGGGCGCCGGCTCGGTCATCGCAAAGCAGGAGCGCAGCTGGCCCGCTACCTGCGGGCGCAGCCAGCGCGCCTGCTGGGCCGGGGTGGCCACCGCCTCCATCAGGTGGATATTGCCTTCATCGGGCGCATGGATGTTGAGTGCCGTCGGGCCCAGCCAGGAGTAGCCGGCCTCCTCAAACACCACCGCCTTTTCGACATGCGTGAGCCCCAACCCACCCAACTCGCGCGAGGCATGGGGCGTAAGCAGGCCGGCCGCGCGGGCGCGCTCGACCAGCTCGCGGCGCAGCGCCTCATCCGGGCCATGGCGGCTTTGCCGGGCATCGTTTTCCAGCGGAATCACCTGCTCGGCAATAAACGCGCGGGTCTTGTCGCGCAGTGCCAGCAGTTGGGGGGACAGGGAAAAATCCATGGTGCGGTCTTCGGTAGCGGTGGCGGGCCCCCAGGCGAGGACCCATGGGCAAATGGTGCCATGCCCGGCGTGCCAGGCCGTCACGGTTGAGACAGAGTCGCCCGCCCGGCGCTGCGGCGCTCAAAAGCGCTGCAAAGGGATGACACCCTGGTGTCGTACCCCGGACTTGCAGATGGGCTATAAACAAAGCATGCCCATCCAAGCCGAATCTGCACCCATCACCTCCGAGGCCACCCCCCAGGCCCATAGCCGCCACCTGCCACTGGCGGGCACCACCAATTTCCGCGATCTGGGCGGCTACCAGGGCCTGGACGGCCGCACGGTGCGCTGGCGCAAGCTGTTCCGCTCTGACCACCTGGCCTTGCTCAGCCCCGAGTCCCAGCTGCAGCTGCTGCGCGAGCTGGGCGTGGCCCGCTCGGCCGATTTTCGCGGCCAGCGCGAGCAAACCGTGGACCACTATGCGATCGATGGCCTGCAGCACCATTCGCTGGCCATTGAGCCAACGCTTGTGCAGCGCGCCTTCAGCCTGATGCAGCAAGGCCAGCGCCTGACGCCCGACCACACCGTCGTGCTGATGCAGGACACCTACCGCAGCTTTATCCACGACAATGCCGCGCCGTTTGCACAGTTCTTCGAGATGCTGCTCGACAGTGATGCGCCCATCGTCTTCCACTGCACCGCCGGCAAGGACCGCACCGGCTGGGCCGCCACCTTGCTGCTGACCACCCTGGGTGTGCCTCAGGATGTCGTGCTGCAGGACTACCTGCTGACCAACGACTACTACCACCGCCCGGCCGAAGCCGTGGCCGCTGCCGCCCACATCCCCGAGGAAGTGCTGCAGGTGCTGTGGCGGGTGCAGGAGCCCTTCCTGACCGCCGCCATCGAGCCTGTGCTGCAGGACTATGGCAGCATCCCCAACTATGTGGAAAAGGTGCTGGGCGTGGATGCAAAGGCGCAGCAAAAGCTCGCGCAGATGTATCTGGAATAATCGGTTGTTCCTTCGACCCACGGCCACCCCGCTGGCCGCCCGCCGATGAACCAACCGCTCCCCTCTCCGCGCCCCCTGGTCGCATCCCGTTGGACGCCCCGCCAGATCGCACTGGCCAGCCTGCTGGTGCTGGCCGTTGTGCTGTGCTGGCTACCGGCTTTCCAGGCCATGGCCGACCGCTATGTGGATGATGGCCTGCAACGCTCCCTGCTCAGCTTTGCCACCGCCCGTGCGCTGCACAGCGTCGTCTCGGTGCTGCAGGGCACCGAGCTGGCCGTGCAGCCGATGGGCGTGGGCCTGACCTTGACGCTGGGTCAGGTGCTGGCCCCCATCAGCGACCTGGTGGCGCAGTTTGCCGACTGGATGCTCTGGGCCAGCATTGCCTTTGGCCTGCAAAAGCTGCTGCTATCGATGGGTGGCAGCTATGGCGTGACCGGCGTGCTTACCGCCATCGCGCTGGCCTGGCTGCTGCTGCGCTGGCGCCAGCAGGCGGTGCCCACCTGGCTCAGCCGCTTGCTGGTGGTGCTGCTGTTCACCCGGCTGGTAATGCCGGTCACCATCATCGGCAGCGAGGCGCTGTTCCAGCACTTTATGGCTGGCACCTACCAGAAAAACCAGATCGCCACCGAAGGCGCTGTCGGCCAGCTGCAGCAGTTTGATGTGCGCGCCCCGGCCAAGGCGCCAAGTGCGGACGCAGCAACGCCGACCCCGCCGGCCAACCCCGCCGTGACGCCGTCATCCGGCCTGTGGGAACGCTTCAAGCAATGGGGGCAGCAGGCCCAGCAATCGGCCAGCCAGGCGGCATCGGGGGTGCAGGATCTCGTACGCAACCCGGGCGATGCGCTGCGCGACAAGCTCAGCGAACTGCAGCAGCAGCTCGACCAGCAGGTCGAGCGGCTGGTGACCTTGATGGTGGTGTTTGCGCTGCAGACGCTGGTGATACCGCTGGTACTGGTCTGGGCGCTGCTGCAGCTGTGCAAGGGCTTGCTGGCGGGGCCGCGCCAGCAAGCTGCCAAATCGTAGGGGTAGCGTCGCTTACAGCGCAGCGTGCCATTGCGCAATCGCTGCGCCCACCTTGGCCATCACCGCATCGCTTTGCGCCGTTGTGCGCTCGCCGCCGGTCAGGAAGGCTGTGATGATCAGGCCTTCCGAGGCGGCATTGGGCCAGGCGATCAGACAGTCATTGGCGGTGCTGTGGGCACCGGCACCAGTCTTGCCGCCCACGCGCCACTCCGACGGCAGGCCCGCGCGCACGCGCTGGTCGCCGGTGCGGCTGTCGCTCAGCCACTGCTGCAGCATCGCGCGGCCATAGCCCTTGAGCACATCTCCCAGCAGCAGCGCCTGCAAGGTCGCCTGCATCGCACGCGGCGTGGTGGTGTCGCGCGGGTCGCCGGGCGCTGCCGTGTTGAGCAGCGGCTCGATGCGGTCCAGGCGCGTGGCCTTGTCGCCCAGGGTGCGCAGCCAGGCCGTCAAGGCTTCCGGCCCGCCGCTGGCGCGCAGCAGCAGGTTGGCCGCGACGTTGTCGCTGACCACCACGATCGCTTCGCAGAGCTCCAGCAGGCTGATGCCACCGGGCTGGTCCTGGTACTTTTCCGTCACCGGCGCATAGGGCACCATGTCGGCCGAAGTCACCCGTACCTGCTGGCCCAGGTCCAGCGCCCCCGTCTGCCCCAGGTACAGCACATGCGCGGCCAGCAAGGTCTTGAAGGTGCTGCACATGGCAAAACGCTCATCGCTGCGGTAGCCGGCCTCGCCGCCAGTCTCGGCATCGAACGCATAAACGCCCAGGCGGCCACCGCTCTGGGCTTCAATCAGGGTCAGCGCCTTGTGCAGCGCACGGTCGGCACGGGGATGGGCTGACTGGCGGGATGCGCAGCCGGCTAGGCCAAAAACAGAGCCGCTGCCCATGACCAGGGTGGCGGCTACAAAGTGGCGTCGTTGCATGGTCTTGCTCGGTAGAGGTTGTCATCCCGGAGGATGGATAGCTACCGAGCATACCCCGGCCCAGGGCCTGGCGACACGATATGGCGCAAGCTTTGCGGCGGCCGGGCAACAGGCCCGGAACGCGCTCAGGCCTTTTCGATCTTCAGAGCGGCCTCGTCCAGCAGCGCGGCCATCTTGTCGATCTGCTCGGCCGACAGCGCCGTCTCGCCGTCGCCGGCCATCTTCAGGCGCAGGGCCATCTTGAAGTTCTCGATCGCGCGCACCAGCTGCGGCGGGCGCTGGCGGGCATCGCGGTCCTTGCCACGGGCCAGGCGCGTCAGCAGCAGCTGCAGCGCATCGGCCTGCTCGGCGAGGGCCTGCTCGCCTTCGGCGGTGATGGTGTAGCGCTTGCGCCCGCCTTCGGATTCGCTGGCGGTTGCATGGCCCATGTCCACCAGGTAGCTCAAGGTCGGGTAGATCGTGCCGGGGCTGGGCTGGTAGTCGCCGCCCACCAGCTCGCCCACGGCGCGGATCACGTCGTAGCCATGGCTGGGTTGCTGGCCAATCAAATGCAGCGCCAGCAGCTTGAGGCCGCCAGCCTCGAACATGCGCTCACGCTTGTGCGCCAGGTGGCGCGCAGCATCTGGCCCGTGGCCATGGCCATGGCCATGGCCATGGTCGTGCGGGCCGTGGCCCGGGCCATTGCCATGGTGGCGTGGGCCCCGGCCAGGGCCGCCCTCTTCGCCCATATGGCGGCCACGGGGGCTGCAGAGGTGGGGGTGGTGCTGAAAGTGGTGATGGGGATGTGGCATCTGTGTTCCTTTACTAAGATGCATCTAAGATATATCTTTCAATGGAAGATTTCAAGCCGGTTTTTTGTAAAGATATATCTTTATTGCCGATACCGACATCGCCACACACACCGCGCATAAACGAATAATGTATAAAACATATACAATCTGCGTATGTTTTATAGAGGATAGTCATGGGCATCGTCAAAATTTCCGACCCTATGCATGAGAATCTGCGGGTCGCGGGCGCGGCGCTCTCCCGTTCCATCAATGCGCAGGCCGAGCACTGGATGCGGGTGGGCATGCTTGCCGAGATGTACCCTGATCTGGACCACCGCGCGATCTGCCAGGTGCTGGTGCAGGCGGAGCTGGACGGCGGCCTAGATATCCATGCGCTGGTTGCCAAGGCAAGGATGGCGGCATGACGCAAAGCATCACGCCGGTGCATACGGCGAGCGAGCTGGCCCGTGCGCGTCAGGCGGCGCAGCTGGCGGCCGAGGTGCTGGAGATGATTGCGCCCCATGTGGTGCCGGGGGTCAGCACCGCGGCGCTGGATGCCATTTGCCACGACTACATCGTGAACGTGCAAAAGGCGGTGCCGGCCAATCTGGGCTACCAGGGCTATCCCAAGACCATCCTCACCTCGGTGAACCATGTCGTCTGCCACGGCATTCCGTCCGAGGACCGGATTCTGAAAAAGGGCGACATCGTCAATATCGATGTGGCCGTCATCCAGGATGGCTGGTTTGGCGACACCAGCCGCATGTACTTTGTCGGCACGCCCAGCATTCTGGCCAAACGACTGGTCGAGACGACTTACGAGGCATTACGCGCGGGGATTGCCCAGGTGCGGCCGGGCGCCACCTTGGGCGATATCGGACATGCGATCGAGACGGTGGCCAAAGGGGCAGGCTTTGGCGTGGTGCGCGAGTTCTGCGGCCATGGGATAGGCCAAACCTACCACGATGCCCCCAATGTGCTGCACTACGGCAACCCGGGCGAGGGGCTGGTGCTAGAGGCGGGCATGCTGTTCACGATCGAGCCGATGCTCAATGCCGGCAAGCGCCAGGTCAAGACCTTGGCCGATGGCTGGACCGTCGTGACCCAGGACCATTCGCTGTCGGCGCAGTGGGAGCACATGGTGGCGGTGACGCCCGATGGCCATGAGGTGCTGACGACCTGGCCCCATGGCACCGGCAGTTACACGCCGGCCTAAGCCTTAGTCGCCCTGCCCAGCCCCTCCGGCTCGACCAGCGCATCCAGGTGCTTGCAGGCTCATTTGCTATGGCCATCGGCGATGACTTCGCCGTGCTCGACCTGGTAGACGCTGGTATTGAACACAAAGCGCGAGACTTCGGTGGGGTCCTCTAAGTTGCTAAAGCGTAGGAACCAAGTTCTCAGACAGGCCCATTTGAAAAACATACTGAAACACCGCACCGAAGCTTGTCTCCTTTCGTTAGCTGCGCTTTCGGCTCAGGTGATCTCTCTACTCCCTCTTTATTCTTTGCACACTCCGTATACTTTTCATCTGAATATGCCTTGGTGATCGGCTTTTTTGGCATAAATATGACGAAATAAACGAGAAACTATAGAAATATTGTTTTTCTGAATATTAACAAATAAAAGAACATGTACCCTTAGGAACCATTTTTTGAAGTGTGTTAAAAATGCTTGACGCTAGCAACTTCACCAACATATGATCAAAACTCCAAAGAAACACAAATTTTTTGGATACTCCCACAAATCCCAACTAGGCTGACATTCATCATTTTCAAGGAGTTTGCTTGTGAAAAGAATTTTATTTTCAAATGCTTTTGCGATAGCCCTCTTGAATACACTTATATCTTTCAATGCATCCGCTCAAAACACAGAGCCATTTATTTCAAAATCTCAAGCTTTGAAAAATGCAGGCCTTTCCGAAGACGCAGTGAATGAAAATCAAAAAATCGTGTTAGCTGCCAATGCGAATGAGGAAAAATTCAAATCCGAGATAAGTGATCTTTATGCAGGGACTTGGATTGAGCATGATTCAGAAGGAAAAGCATATCAAGTTCTTGCAGTCACCGATGAAATCATAGTTCATAAAAGATACAAAGAAGAAACCAACTTGAAAATTGTCTCGGCTAAATATACTTTAAAACAGCTCAACGAATTAAAAGAAAAAATCATCGATAAATTTTTTACCCTAAAGGATGCAGATGGGGACGTCCTAATATTCTCCCTAGATGTCGACCCAAGACGAAATAAAATTGTACTTAGCACAAAATCACTCAATATCAAAAATATTCAATTATTATTTAGTGTAGAAAAATATAATTTTGATATGATCGTCTTTGAAAATCAAGATGCACCTGAAAGGCCAAGTGCAAAGCCTTCACTACCTAGTGGATCCCCTATCGTAATCGCAAATCGAGGAACGCCACCTAGCTCTAATTTATTTAAAGGTGGCTGCACTTCGGGATTCAATGCCAAATTAAAAGGCACATCTATTGGGGTAGTGGTAACTGCAGGGCATTGCGAAATAGTGGATGACACAGAAGCAGTATATATAGACTCTGGAGGTTTTCGAAATCCACGCATGGGAGCATATATAGGCGATTTTTTGGCCAATACATATTATAGAAATAACATTGATGGCGTTCTGTTTGGCAATGTGAATGAGGCTTTCAACCTAATCCCAGGGCATGCAGTGGGGCGAACCGTGAAGCCTGTCATACCAATAACTAATGCAATGCGCGGATCTTCGTTATGTGCAGATGGCAAGATTTCCGGAAGACGCTGCGGATTGGTAGAATCGGTTAATACTGCTGTCAACCGAAATGGTCGGGCTTTGAGACTTACTATTGCTTCATTTTGCAGTGAGCCTGGGGACTCTGGTGGCCCAGTTGTTTACCCTACTGATCGAACTGCATCCAATGGAAATGCTGTGGGTGTGGTTTCCGGCTATATTGATAATAATAATTATGGATGCTATAACAACAACTCAAATAGAGTAAAAACTACGATTCAGACGTTAACACCATATTTGGCAATTCATCCCAATGTTGAAATCTTAACTAATTAGCATTGAATTATCATTAGCATCCTTTTAAAACCTAAGTTCTCATTAGTTCACTGTACATTTGTACCTTGCCGGAATACAAACCTTCAGAGGAAGTAGACCGGCAGGGCTACAAAAAAACCTGTTCGGAGATAGTACTCGGGGAATTGATGAGACCCAATCGAAAATATAACTAGTCCTACCAGTTACGCCTTAGCAGCAAAAACCCCAACTAAGGAAACTCTGCAAAAGTCCCAGCCCGCCCCACCGCATGGGATGATCCGCGCATGAAGCAAATGAGCCTGGCTACCGGATTCGAGAAGAAGTCCAAACGC